>JBGSUP010000237.1:0-10437 GCA_041753485.1 Akkermansiaceae bacterium | reverse complement strand
GCGGCGGGCCGATGAGCGTGTTGAAGGGCGCGGCGGCGGCGTGCAGGCTGGCGTCGGCGGCCAGGGTGATCGCGTTGCCGCTGGCGGAGACGACATCAAAACGATGTCCCTCGTAGGTTTCCGCAGTGACCTCGATATAATAGGATCCGCCGTGAGCCAGCAGACTGTCGATCTCGTCAGCGGCGGCGAAGGTGAGTTGCTGGCCGCTGACCGAGCTCACGGTGCCGGTGAACGCGGTCTCGCGCTGATAAGGGTTGTTGAAGGTGCGGCAGCAGATCTCAAGCGCGGTTTCCTTCCAGCCTTCCGGCTCGGTGTAAGTGGTTTGGTCAACCTCGTCGTTGCCGCCGTCGTCGTCCAGATCCGCCTTGATGCGCACGGTTCCGGTGCCGCCGGTCATGGTGGTGATGGTTTCCAGGTCATGGATGGTCACGGTTTCGGTGCAATCGCCGTTGTTCTCCGTGGTGGAGTTTGAGGAATCGATGGGAATTTGCTGCCAAGAGGTTGGATTGCCGACAGTGGTGGCATATTGCAGGGTGTAAACCACGTTGAGCGGAGCGCCTTTCGGCCTGACGAAAACTCCATCGATGATTTCCGGATCGGAATCCGAGGGCTTGATGATCCATGCGGTGCTGCCGAGCAAGGGACTGCCGCTGCCACCGTCATAAGGCATGGCAAAGGCAAACTCGGCGAAGTTGTCATATTGGTCCGCATCCGGATTGCCAGCCGCTGTCTCGGCGGGGTGGAGTTGTTTCCAGTCCGCCCAGGTGTCCGGGCAGCGGCTGATTTCCACGAAGTCGTTGAGGGTGTTGGTTTCTCCCGCGAGCACGGTGATCGGGCGGATTTCATCAAGGTTGCCACCATCCTTGTCGGACAGGCTGGCATATCCCGCAGGCTGGGTTTCCACCACGCCATAGGTGCCAGGAGGCAGGTTGGAAAAAGAGTAGGTTCCGTCTGCGGCGGTGCTGGTGGTCAACGGGTTGCCACCATCTAACACCGGACTGCCGCCGCCATCGACGAGGGACAGGACAACACCTTCGATCGGGGTATCGCCGAGATTGTCATTGTCCGTATCCTCCCGGACGCTGCCGCTGATGGCTCCAAGCTGGATCGGCGTGGTCAACGCGTCATCGCTGTCATTCTCCGGTGTTGGATCGGACTGGTCGCCGCCAATGGTGGCGACGTTCTGATAGATGCCGCTGGCATTGACGGTGGTGGTGATGGCCAGCGTGCTGGTGGCTCCATTGGCCATTGCTCCGATGGTCCAAACGCCGGAGATGTTGTCATAAGCGGCCGATGGATCGGCGGAGACGAAGGTGTAACCGGATGGCAGAACGTCATTGACGCTCACGCCCGTCGCATTGCCCGGTCCGTTGTTGCTGGCCGTCAGGGTGAAAACCACCTGCGAGCCGACAAGCGGAGTGGGGTTATCGACGCTCTTGACGATGGCGAGATCCACCGGTGGCGCGTAACCGTCGATCCCCGCGTCCGTGTTGTTGCCCGAGACCGCGATCACCGTGGTGGGATCGTCGCCTTCGGTCTGGATGTATCCTGTCGGATAATCCGGGTCGGTTTCATCGACATCCGCGCTGGTGTCGCCGGGCGGCACGCTGGCGCTCCAGTTGCCGCTTGAGTCGCTGGTCACCGTTTGTGGATTGCCGAGCGAGTCGAGGACGATCACATCCACGCCCGCGAGGTCGGGCTCGCCGCTGTCCTGGCTGCCGTTGCCGTTGGTGTCGATGTAAAGGTGTCCGGAAACGGTGCCGGGCTGATAGAATCCCGCATCGATGGTGGAATCCGCCTGACCGCCCGCCAAAGTCACGGTTTGGGACTTGCCGTCCGTGACGCCCGCATCGCTGTCGCTGATGTCGGCACCCTGGTCCGCGGGGGAGCGTTCAAAGCCGCTTGGTTTTCCAAAAACGACGTAATAGGCGCCCGGCATCGCGGTGAACGAGTAGGAGCCATCAGTCCCGCTGGTGGTGGTCGCGACAATCGTGTCATTGGCGGCGTTGAAAAGCGTGACCAACGCGCCCGACAGACCGGGCTCGCCGTTGTCCTTCTGACCGTCCACATCAATGTCGTTCCAGACAAAATCGCCGATGGTCACAGGCGCGGTGTAACCGAAATCAATATCGCCGCGGGCCTGGCTGGCACTGATGAAGAAGGTGGCGGCATTGTCGAGTGAACCGACGGCATCAAAGGTTTGGATCAAGCCCGGGGGCAGGGTGCCGCTGTCCACCCGGGCGGTGTAGGTCCCGGGCACCAGGTTCCCGATGGAATAGGCGCCGTTGGTATCAGTCGTGGCGGATGGTTCGGTGGCGGAGTCGAAGATTCCGTTGCCGTTCATGTCGGCATACACCCGCACGCCGGGGATGCCGGGCTCGACCGGGTCCTGGACGCCGTCGCCATCCAAGTCGTTCCACACGAAGTCGCCGAACGAGGCGCTGGCGCGATATCCGAAGTCCACATCCGTGGCATCCTGGGAGATGGCGAGCGTGCGGCTGGCGCGGTTTGGCGTGCCAAGACCGTCGAGGTCATAGGTCTGCGTGGAACCCTGCGGCAGGGTGCTGATGTCCACACGAGCAAGATAGGTTCCCGCAGGCAGGTTGTCGATGAGGTAGAAGCCATCCAGGTCGGTGATGGACGAGCGCTCGGTGGCGGGATCGTAAATGCCGTTGCTGTTGGCATCGATATAGACCAGCACTCCGGTGATTCCCGGTTCGCCCGCGTCGCGGATGCCGTTGTTGTTGCGGTCGTTCCAAACAAGGTCGCCGAGGCTGGCGTCGTTGCGATATCCAAAATCGACATCGGTGCGGCTGCTGCCGCTGAGCGCGACGACGGCGCTGTGGTCGCCGACCGGCGAGACCAGGTCATACGTCGGCACATAACTCGATGGCAGGGTGGAGGTGTCCACCCTGACGGTGTAGGTGCCGTTGAACAGATTGCCGATCGAATAAAGGCCCTCGGCATTGGTCACGGCCGATGCTTCATTGGTGTCAAAGTTGCCATTGCCGTTCGAATCGATATAGACCCTGACTCCGGCAATTCCGAATTCAGCGTTGATTGCGGCTGTCAGGTCGTCGGCGTTGGATACGCCGCCGCTGTTGTTCACATCCAGGCCGCCGTTGATGACAGTGATGCCTTGGAACACACCGTCGTCCGCATTGCTGATTGTTCCGCTACCGTTGATGTCCACGGAACCGTCGATGATCTGAACGCCGCCAATGAATCCATCGTCGGCATTGCTAACCGTTCCGCTGTTGTTGATATCGATGCGACCATCGATGATGTTGTAAATGATGCGGGTGCCGTTGGCATCCACATCCTCCCACACCAGATCGCCGATGGAAAGCGTGCCACGATAGCCGAAATCGAGGTCGGAGCGGTGTTCGGCGGCGATCAGCGTGACGGATGCGGCGTGGTCCAGCGCGCCGTTGAGGTCGTGGGTTTGGGTGGCTCCGGCGGGAAGTGTGGAGGTGTCCACCCGGACCGTGTAGGTTCCGGGATTCAGATTGCCGATGTAGTAGGTGCCATCACCCGATGTGATGGTATTGGGCTCGCCTGTATCGTATGAACCGCTGCCGTTGGAATCGATATAGACGCGCACGCCGTTGATTCCCGGTTCGCCCGTGCCTTGGGCGCGGTCTCCGTTGCGGTCGATCCAGACACGGTCGCCCACGCTGGCACCGACGCGGTAGCCGAAATCGGCGTCCAAGCGGCTCTCCGCGGCAGCGAGAACCACCGTTGCGGCATGTGAGCTGGCGACCCCATCGAGGTCATAACTCGGACCATAACCGACATTGATGGCGGCGATATCGGCCGGGTTGACGCGCACGGTGTAGGTGCCCGCGACCAGCCCGCCCAAGAGATAGTTGCCATTGGAATCGGTGAGATCCGCCGGCTCGCCGGGATCCTGGCTGCCGTTGCCGTTCAAGTCCGCCCAGACACGCACGCCCGACAGGCCGTTTTCTCCGGGGTCCTGCACGCCGTCGCCGTTCAGATCGTTCCAAACCGTGTCCGAGATGCTGCCGAAGATGGTATCCGTCCACTGGATGGGCAGCAGCAGGCCGTAAGGGGAAATTTCCACGAGACCGGTGTTCTGGATGGTGCCGCTGGCGAGGTCCTCGTAACCGGCAACGGCGGCATCGAAGACCACCTGAAGCTGCTGGCCGGGAAGGAGATTCCCCGGAACCGGGAAACCCGCACCGTCTAACGGAAACGGAGTGCCCGAGCCATCATCGGGAATGGGGGTCCACGCCTGCCAGTTGCCTCCCACACTGTAGCGGAAGCGCACGGAACCGGGAACATAAGCCAGGTCCGCAGGCAGGTTGTCCTGGAAATTGAACGGTCCGGGAATGGTGGCGCGGGCGTTGCTGACGGCGCGCATGTCGATTTCCAAGGTATCGCCCGCACTTGTGAAACCATCACCATCCGCATCGATCTTGACGCTGGATTTCTTGCCGGCATCCCCCTCGCGCAGCGGCGGGATCAAGGATGCGACATCGAGCCCGGGTTGGGCGAAGGCCGCAACCGACGGGTCCTGCGCCCACACGGCGGCGAGGCGGACGTTCGGATTCAGGCTGTAAACCAGCATGCCGCTCTGGTCGCCGTCCGGATCGGACAACTTCAACTGCTCCAACTCCCGGACATCGAATTGAACGTCATATCTGTTGCCGTTCGGATCGGTGAGAGGGCCGGCGTTGTCGCCATTGTAATCCACATAAATCCGCTCCTGCGTGTTGCCGTTGCCCACACTGGTCACCCAGATCGGGTTGCCGTTTTCGTTGGGATTGGTCGCCGAGTAGGGATCGCGGCCGATGCCGAGGCTCACCAGCACCTGGGTGGTGAGGGAAGGCCGGCCCACAAGGGTGAAACCGCCGTCCCAGCCCACGTTGTTGCCCGAGGTGGAATCCGCATCAATCGCACTGAAGGCATAGAAAACCGGTGGCTCGCTGCCCGTGGTGTAAAACCGATAGGCGCCGAAATGCCCGGTGCCCGCCGGTTGCATCACCACGCGGGCGTTTCCTCCGGCAGGGACGGACACGCTGTTGGTGACGTAAGAACTCGCGCTGTCGCGGTAGTCATAATTGACCGTGATCGCGCTGGACCCCGGGTTGTAAAGAAAGGTGACGGTGCCATCGGCGGGTGATGTGCGCGTGCTGACCGGGCAGAAATAGTCGGAACTCCAGCGGAAGGCCGGCAGCATGGACGTGTCCCGGCTGGCGTAAGTCGAACCGACGGTACCATTGAAAAGAATCACCTGCACCGGCTTGTCGGAGACAATCCGCCCGCCGACGTTCACCCCATCCCGGTAAATGGTCTGCCCCTCGGCCAGCGGCACGGTTTCCTCAAAGGTGCCGTTGTTGTCCTTGTCGATCTGGACCGACGCGCCACCGGGACCCGCCATGATCGAAAACGAGTTGTGGCTGAACAGGTTCTCATCGAAGGCCAGATTTCCCGCAGCGGCCGAGGTCGGCATGTTCACACCCACCGGCGAGCGGTATTCGGTGCCCCAAAGACCGTATTCGAACACTTCCACACAGCCGGCAAGCAGCGTGTTGGTGCCGGTCGGAAAGGTGGTCTTGGTCAGCGAGATCGGCTTGAAGGTGGCCACCTTGTCCCGGGCATCGAAGTCCACCACCGACTGGAGGCTGCTGGTGGTGACAAAGTTCCGCAGGTTGAAAACCGTCCCGGCCGGGATCAGGTCGCCCGGATTGCCCGGGGGGAAGCCGTTCGAGGGATTGCCGTCGCCGAAAACCAGGGTCGTCGGCTGCACCGGATTGGTGATGTCCGCCTCGTAGCCGTCTTCCCAGTGGTCGTAATAGATCACAGTCCCATCCGTGGCTGCGGAAAAGGTCACAAACACCGCGATCGGATCATTGGCCACGCCATTCACCGACTCAAACGCCGCCAACTGGTCATTCTCGGCAAACGGAATGTAAAAAAGCTGGGTCGGCGGCGGATTCGCGGCACTCACCGGCAACACAAATGCCGCACCGCAACAGGCGGACACAAACTGGCGGAACATGGGTGAACTCATCTTCAAAAGGGCTGTTTTGACTCCGTTGCAACCACTTCCCGACAATTCATCTAAGAATTCAGGAAGGTTGCGAGGCAATTAAAATCAAGATTTCTTAACTTAATCAAGTTTTTTTAAAAAACCAGATTTCCCACCCGCCCGCGACCGAAGCACCCCCCCATTCGGGTAAGCCCGACCACCACTGCGGCTACCCCGTCGGTTCTCCAATCAAGGCGAAACCCCGCCCGCCCTGACGCGGAAGAACATCTTTGGCTCCTTCATCGGCAGCGGCACCACGATGGGCAGCCCCTCGCCCATGACGGTTTCCAGATCCCGCCATCCTTCAAGCGACTCGCTCCACTCGACGGTGTAATGAATCCCCAAGGCCCCCGGAAAAGACAGCTCCAGCCCCGTGGCCGAGCTTGCGATGACAGGCGCGAAGCGCGACGCCCGATCCAGCGGATCGGTGCCGAAGGCGGTCTCATCGGCATCACTCTGGCCGTCATCATCATCGTCCGGATCGGAGAGGTCCGGATCGCCGTCCAGATCGTGGTCAGGCAGAAACACCACCGTCAGATCGTCGAATGCCAGCCCCTGAGGCGGCAGGTTGGGATTGGTGAAATTCTGGCCCGCATTCGGCTGACCGGGCGAATGCGGAGTGCCTGAAAATTTCGTCCAGGTAAAATCCCCGCTGGAGCCGCCGATCCCTGTGAGTCCGAGTGCGGCTTCGCCCGCCGGTGTCAGCCCCGGTATTGTCGTAGTGAAACTCGTTGATGAACACATCGTCCGGAGCCGGGCCGCCGCCCGCACCGGGCAGGAAGGAAACCCGCAAATCAAACGACCCACCGGGCGGAACCTGCAAGCCGCTGGCCATGGCGCTCAAGCGGACTGGAGCCCCTCCGGCCATCGGTCCGGTGGGTAGCTCCTGACTGGCGGTGAATCCCAGCCCAGGAAGCGGAATCGTGCCATCGGCAGTCACCAGTTCCACTGCCATGCGGTCCGCCGCGCCGCCGCTCACCGCCCGCCACTGCTCGGCGTCCAGCGAAATTTCCAACGCGGTGAGCGGCGTTTGCGAACGGTTTTCAAATCTGGCGGAAATCACCGCTGGAGCGCCCCCGGTCAGGAAACCCGGTGCTGCGCCATAAGCCCGCCACCCGGGCAGCTTGGACGAACCGTCGTCGCTTCCAAGCCACGCACCGCCGCCGGCAATCCACGGCGATGGCGCGCGGCTTCCGGTAAATCCATCGAAATTCTCGACGATGCTCTCACCAACCTGTGCGAAACCATAAGGCTCCGGCGGATCGAGCTCCAAATCGGCGAACACGGCGTAGTGGTCGGATGCCGTGGCACTGGTCCCGGCAGCCAGCGGCGAACCCACTTTCGGCAGGCCTCCGCCGATGGTATCCAGCGCGGAGTTGTAGATTTCAGTCGCAAAATCCCTCGCGGCGATGGCCGGTGAGACCAGAATGAGGTCAAGCGCCGGCCCGCCGGACGTGGTGGTGTTGAAGGTGGACGGCGAGCCATCGGGCTGCAGTGCATCCAGCTTCACTGCGGCGGGCGTGAGAAAATAGGCCGCCGGGTTCACGTGGTAGGACACGGGAAACGCGATGTCGCTGCCGAGCACAAAGGATCCCGGCAACCCGCTGGGCTGACTTTCGAAGGTCGTGTTGATTGAGGAGGGGTTGAAATCACCGAGAATGATGAAGTTGTCGTCATCGGCGAAACCAAAAGACGCGAGGTGTCCAGTCAGACGCCGCATTTCCACCGCGCGGCGGAAACGGTCCGAACGGTTGGTGCCGGCTTTCAGATGCGGCGAAATCAGCAGGGGATCGTTGTCGATGCCCGGCACATCCACCCGCACCGCCGGATGCAGCCGGGTGATTTCCCTCGCACCCGGCGGCGAGCCGATGGCGGCGCTGCTCAGAAACGGGAAGCGGGAGAGAAACACCGTGCGGAATATGGGGTCGAAGGCATCCGTGAGCGGCGGCAGATACACATGGGTGTAGCCGAGCGCGGTGGCCAGCGCCTGCAAGTCGTTCGGGCTGCCCTCCAGATCCGCCGTATGGATTTCCTGAAGAGCCACCACATCGGCGTCGATGCGCTGCAGGATGGCGCGCACGGTCTCATGGTCCGGCGTTCCGGGATCGCCGAGGCTGTAATCGAAATACTCTACTCCAAAATGGGCGCCGACGTTGAAGGTCGCCACGCGGATCTCCACCGCCAGCGCCGAAGCAGCAGCGAGCAGAAAACCCATGATGGCGGAGGTCGCAGTGCGTGGCATGCGCGCTTCCCCTAGCACCGCTCATGCCCGCCAGCCAACGAAAACATGACCTCACACGGTCTGCGTCCGTATTTCGCGTTGCCCGCTGACGGACGCAGATGCAAGAGTTCCCCCCGATGCCGCTTATCCGCCACTGCCGGTTCACCGCGATCGACTTCGAATCCGCCGGCGCGGCGCGTGGCATGACCGACAGCCCGGTGCAAGTCGGCCTCGCCTCATGGTCGGCGGAATCCGGCCACGGCGATCCCTTCGTTTCCTATCTCTCCACCGACCAGCCCGTCCACTGGTCGGCACGGAAGGTGCATGGCATCGGGCCGGAGCATTTGGCGGATGCCCCATCCCTGCTCTCGCTGTGGCCGGACTTGAAACGCCGCCTCTCCGGCGCGGTGGTGGTCGCCCATGGCAAGGGCACGGAAAAACGCTTCCTGCGCGCCTTTCCCGGCCATGGCTTCGGGCCGTGGATCGACACCCTGCTGCTCGCCCGCGCCGCCTGGCCGGAATTGCCGGACCACTCGCTCGGCGCACTCTGCCAACAGCGGAAACTCACGCGACAAATCCATGCCATCGTCCCGGGAAAATCCTGGCACGACGCGCTGTTCGACGCTGCGGCCTCGCTGGTTTTGTTAGAAGACCTGGTGCAGTCGCTGGCACTGGCGGATCACCCGGTCGAGTGCATCCTGCTGCCGGACACCTCCGCCTGGCACCGGATGAAACGGGGATGAAACAGCAACGACGTTTTCCAGCGTTTCGTTTTCGTGGTCGCGGAATTCCGCCCGTCGCTCTTGACAGAAGGAACCGGCTGTTTCCCGGCAACGTCAAATCCGGTAAAAGTGCGCCATCCTCCACATCATCATGGGAAACTGCCGTCGTCTCGGCATCCACAAGCGCGAATACCCGGCAGACGTGTTGACCCGCCCGCCATGAAAGCCAGCGAAGTAGAAAACCTCACCCTTCGCCAAATGGCCCCCGGCCCGCAGCGCCAAGGGCCGCTCGTCAAGCGCTCGCCCAACCGCAAGCAGGAATCTTGATGAAATTTGTCTCCCGCATTCGTGCCAACTCGGAAATTCTTTTCTAGCAGTGCCTGCCGCGCCGGTCCAGCAGTTGGGCGGCCACGCTGACCGCGATCTCGGCGGGGTCGTTGCCGCCGATGGGCAGGCCGAGCGGACAGACGAGCTTTTCCAGCAGCGCTGGCGCGATGCCGTCCGCAGCGAGCTCACGCACCAGCACCGCGCGTTTAGCCGCGCTGCCGATCACACCGAGAAAGGCGACTTCAGGAATCCCGCAAAGGACATCGCGCAGCACCGGGCGGTCGCTGGAGTGGCCCTTGGTGATGGAAACCACCTGGCTGTTAGGTCGCACCAGTGCGGCACCCTGTTCGAACTTATCGAAGCGGTGGCGGCTGACATTTTCCAGTTCCGGCAGGCGGCGCAGCCAGTTGTCGCGCTCGTCCACCACATCGATGCGGCAGCGCAGGGTGGCCAGCAAGCGGACCAATGCCTGCGAGACATGCCCCGCGCCAAAGATCACGATGTGCCAGTCGCTCTGCGCGGGGACACATTCGAAAAGCAGCGTCATCTCGCCGCCGCAGGTCATGCCGATATCTCGTTGCAGGTTCCAGGTATGGAGTGCGCAGGAGATTCCGCCATCGAGCATGGCAAGCGCCTCAACAATCGCCCGCGCCTCGACCTTGCCGCCGCCCAAAGTTCCCGCGACCAGTCCGGCCTCGGTGACGACTGCCTTGGCTCCCGTCTCGGACGGCACGCTGCCGCGCCGCGCCGCGACCGTGACGACGACAACGCCTTTTTCAAGGCTCCGCAGTTCATTGATCGTGCGCCAGACATCCATTGGCGGAAGTCTGGGAAATGGAACCCCGGTCCTCAACCCCGCATTTCGGATCGGCAGGCTTTTCCGGGATTGGCACGCCGGCGGCTTCGCGTCATGCTGCGACTCCCATGCTACCCGTGAACGAGATCGACCGCCTGTCTGCCGACGACTTCGTGAGCTGCCTCGGCGGGGTGTATGAGCATTCGCCATGGGTGGCGGCGCGGGCGTTCGCAGCGCGGCCTTTCGTAGAGAGGGACGCCTTGGTCGCGGCCATGAGGGCGGTGGTGGAGGCGGCTTCGGCAGGTGAGAAACTCGC
>JBGSUP010000236.1:0-6822 GCA_041753485.1 Akkermansiaceae bacterium | reverse complement strand
CGCTCATGGCTGCCCGGGTAGCACTCGACGGCGATCACCGGCGATTCCATCCCGGCGGTCGCCGCCTGGATTTCCGCAGTGATGGCATCCCAGCCGCAGTGGCATGTGTGGCCCGGAACATCCACATAAGGATGACGGTCGTAATTCGCCGGCCGGTTAGGATCCATGGCTTGATTGTTAGATCTTACTTTCCACCCTTGTTGAAACTTTCGAGCATTTGTTCCAGCGGCACGCCTTTGGTTTCGCGCACCATGAGGCGCACCCAGACCAGATGGATGACCATCATCACGCAGAAGAACATGAACACCGACTGCGGGCTGTAATCCGCCGCCATTTTCGGAAACAGCGTGGAGATGAGCGCGCACGATACCCACAACGTGATGCAGCCGACCGCCTGGCCGGTGGCGCGATGCCGGTTGGGGAAAATCTCCGAGATGTAAACCCAGACCACCGCCCCCTGGCCGATGGCGTGGGAGGCAATGAAAGAAAACACGCAGATCGTCACCAACCCGCCGATTTCATATTTGAATCCGAGCGCGATGCCGGCCAGCGAGAGCACATAGCCGAATCCGCCGATGTAAAGCAGCGTCTTGCGCCCGATGCGGTCGATCAGCCACAAGCCGACGAAGGTGAACAACAGGTTGGTGACACCGATGCCCACCGATTGCAGCAGCGCCGCGCTCTTCTCCAAGCCCGCCATTTCGAACACCCGCGGGGCGTAATACAAGATCGCGTTCACCCCGGAAAACTGGTTGAAGAATGCGATCAGGACGGCCAGCAGAATCGGAATCCGCAGCTTGCGGGTCCAGAACGGATCGCTGCCCGCGCGGTCGTCCGTGCGGGAGCTGGCGATGATTTCCTCCGCGTGTGCGGCCAACCGCTCCGGTGTCAGCCCGGGCTCGATGAGCCGCAGCACTTGCAGCCCCTTGTCGCGGTCGCCCTTGCGTGCCAGCAACCAGCGCGGGCTCTCGGGCAACACGAAACACGCCGCCATGTAGATCGCGGCGGGCAGCGCCTCCACCCCGAGCATCCACCGCCAGGCCACGTCTTCGGGCGCGAAGCGTGCCAGCAGGTAGTTGCTCAGCAACGCCACGAGGATGCCGAAAACAATGTTGAATTGATAGAGACCGGCCAGCCGTCCGCGGCGATCCGGCGGCGCGATTTCCGCGATATACAGCGGTGCCGCGATCGTCGAGATGCCCACGCCCAGACCGCCGATGAAGCGCGCCACAATGAACGAATACGGATCACCCGCCAACCCCGACCAAACCGCCGAGACGAAGTAGAGGATCCCGATGCCAATGAGCGTCGGCTTGCGCCCGAGGCGGTCGGTGGGCCAGCCGCCGAGCAGTGCGCCGATCACGGTGCCGTAAAGCGCGGAGGCAATCGCCACGCCATGAAACAGGTTGTCGAGTTGCCAGAGTTCCTGGATTTGCTTTTCCGCTCCGGAGATCACCACGGTATCGAAGCCGAACAAAAACCCGGCCAGCGAGGCAACCAGCGACCAAAAAAAGATGCGCGGCATCATGGGTGGATTGGATGATGGGGAATTCATGGCGGAATCTGGGGTGGCAATGATGGGCCTGCGGTTAGGGGGCGGGTAGCTGGCTTGCTCGATCATCTTGGAAGGCGAAGGCATGTCAATCGCAGTGAGCACTTCTTCCTTCTCTGCAAGGGGGAGTTCAAGCGGCCCGGAGGCCGCTCTCGGTGGCGGCGAACGCGGACTTGATGGAAATCCGGACTTGAGAGTTTCCGGGCGGGCGCTCACTCTGCGGATGAATTCGCTCCACGAAATACAACACCCCGATGAAACTGATCTCAAGACTTTCCCTGTCTGCCGCCATCGCATTTTCCGCGCTTGCATCCGCCGATGAGAAAAAAGCCGGAAATCCGATCGTCGAGGGCTGGTATGCCGATCCCGAAGGCATCATTTTCGGCGACCGCTACTGGGTCTATCCGACCTTTTCCGCGCCTTACGATCAGCAACTCCACTTCGACGCATTCTCTTCGCCGGATCTGGTGACGTGGACCAAACACGAAAAGATCGTCGATACTGGCGACATCAAGTGGGCGAATCGCGCGCTGTGGGCACCGTCGATCATCGAGAAAAACCGCAAGTTCCACCTCTTCTTCAGCGCGAACGACATCCAGAACAACGAGCAACCGGGTGGCATCGGGGTGGTGGTGGCGGACAGGCCGGAGGGGCCTTACAAGGACCTGCTCGGCAAGCCGCTGGTGGACAGATTCCACCACGGTGCCCAGCCGATCGACGGCTTCGTGTTCCGCGACGATGACGGCGCGCATTACCTGATCTATGGCGGTTGGAGGCACTGCAACATCGCACGGCTCAAGGACGACTTCTCCGGCTTCGTTTCCTTCGAGGATGGTGAAACCTTCAAGTCGATCACGCCGAAGGGTTATGTAGAAGGTCCTTTCGTGTTCAAGAAGAGCGGCAAATACTACTTCATGTGGTCGGAGGGCGGGTGGACTGGTCCCGACTACCGGGTTGCCTACGCGGTCTCCGACAGCCTGTTCGGCCCGCACGAGCGGATCGGCGTGGTGCTCCAGCAGGATGCCGCGGTGGCCACCGGGGCGGGGCATCATTCGGTGATTCACAACCAGAGGGAAGACTCGTGGTTTATCGTCTATCACCGGCGTCCGCTCGGGGAAAAGGATGGCAACCACCGGGTGGTTTGCATCGACAGGATGGAGTTCGATCACCAAGGGCTGATCAAGCCGGTGAGGATCACCTTCGAAGGTGTGACGGCAAGCCCCTTACGTTGAAAGGACCCTGGCGTTGCGAAAACCATGAGATTGGCGTTGCAGGGCCGCAGTCTCTGCGTATCCTCTGGGCACCGTGATGAAAAAACATTTCGCCTGTGTCACACTCTTCACCTGTCTTGCCCTTCACCCGCTTGCGCTCCATGCGTCTGAAATGAGGAGTTGGGCATCCCGCAAGGGCAGCGTGCTCGAAGCAAGCCTCGGAAATCTGAAGGGGGACACCGTGACCCTGATCGACAAGGATGCGCGCCAGATCCAGCTCAAACTCGATGATCTCAGCTTGGCGGACCGCCAGTATTTGGTCGAATTCGGCGGAGCGGATCCCTCGTCGATCACCAGTGGTAAGCCCGGACTAGTGGAAAAGGAAATGCGGGTGGATTCATCCGCCTTCAAGCGACTGGAAACCAAGTTGTCGTTTCCCAACGGGCCGCAGGAGGCGTTTGAGTTGCTTGAAACGCCGCATTTCTTGATTGCCACGGCGGGTGGCGTGAGGCCCAACGCAATGGCGGAAGCCGCCGAGCGGATGTGGTATGGCATGGCTTTCCAGCATATGAATTTCCGCACCGACTGGGGCGACAAGCGGATGCTGATCCTGCTCTGCGAGGATCGGGAAGTTTACACGAAACTCGGGGAGTGGTATGCCGCGTTCCTGGCGGATGAAGCCGATCCGGTAGTGGCCGAGAGTGTCAAGCTGATGTGGCCCGAGATGGGATCGTCAAACCTCCAGCTCCCGGAAGACATGGTCAACGCGCACAATCTCCACCATCGGGCCATGCTTTTCAACGTCAGGGAGGCATCGGGTTTCCGGAAAGCACTGGCTCCCTTCCTGGTGCATTCACTGGCTGGACAACTCCTCGGTCAGCAAATGGGCGGGGTGGCTTCGTATGGTTCGGAGGGATATTTCGCCCTGATCACCGGGCACTCCTATTTCAAGGAAATCAGCCTGGCGGGTAAGGCCGAAACCAAGCTGATCGCCGCCGAGGGCACCGCCAAGGACGAGATCGGCTCCGTGAGCGGCTTCGACGACGGCAGTTCCTGGGCCCGCTCGCTCAAGCCGCTGGTGCGCTCCGGCAAGATCAAGCCCGAGCTCGCCCCCATGTTGAAATGGGACACCGAAGACCTGACTCCCGAGCGCCTGGTGCTGATCTATTCGCTGGCTTGTTACATGGAGGGCGACCTGAAACGTCTTTCAAGCTATGCCAAAATGATTCGCCGGATCGAATCTTCCAACCAGATTCCCGTGCCCGAGGAGATCGCCGTGATCTTCGGTTTCGACAGCGTGGATGCCTTCGACGCCGATTGGTCCAAATTCATCCTCAGTAACGAATTCAAGTGATGCGTGACATGAATATCCGGCTTTTTTCCGTCCTTCTCGGCGCTTTGTTTCCACTCGCCGCCGCCACCGGTCAGACCCCTGTGCAGCAGGAATACCGCGACTTCAAGGGCACCAACGGCGTGATCATCCAAGCCGTGCTGATCGATCGGACCGACTCCGAGGCAAAATTGCTCCTGCGCGATGGCAAGCGCGCCAGCGTGCCGCTTGAAAAACTCTCCGAGGAAGACCGGAGTTATGTCAAAACATGGTCAAAGGAAAAGGCGGTGTTTCTGCAAAAATGCCGCAGCCTGACAATCCGCCAGTGCCTTGAATTGCGGGGATACGAATCGTTTGTCTTCCGCCTCGAGAACAACTCGATCTTCATCGACGGCAAGATCAATGGCAAGCCCGCGCGCCTCCTGATCGACACTGGGGCGGGCACCAGCCTGCTTCACCTGCAATTCGCCACCGCAGCGGGGCTCGAGGTTGGCCCCATGACCGAAACCATCTACGGTGTCTCCGGCGAGGCTCCCGCCGGGTGGGTTGCCGTGCCGACACTCCAGCTTGGCGAGGCGGTTTTCAAGGACCGGCGGATCCTGGCCACGGACCTGCTCAAGGACAAGCCTGAAGGCTCGAAATCCCGCGAGGATGCGATTCTGGGTGCCGATTTCCTCAGCAAACTCGACGCGGTGATCTCGTATCCCGAGCGGCGGATTTTCCTCCGGCCGGATCGATCCGATCTTGACCACGCCGGCTTGTCCGACGGCGCGGGTTCCACCGATTTCCGGTTGTTCAAGACCAAGGATGGCAAAACCCTGCGCGGCGAGGTGGTCTCCAAGACACCCACCGTGGCAACCTTTCAACTGGTTGGCGGCGGCACCCGCCAGATTCCGATCGAGAACTTTGCCGCGGCGGACGAAAGCTATCTCAAGGGCTGGAGCGAGGAAGGGGCGCTGTTTCTCCAACACTGCCAGAGCCTGACCATCGACGAACTCCTCACATTGCGGAAATACCAGTCGTTTCATTTCGAGCGCCGGGGCAACCATATCTTCGTCGACGGCACGCTCAATGGAAATGACGTCACCTACATGATCGACACCGGGGCGGACCGCAGCCTGCTGCACATCAATGCCGCGAAAAAATACGGCTGCGAGGTGGGCGAAATGGATCAGGAGGTGTGGGGCATCGGCGGCAAGGCACCTGCCGCCGTGTCGATGATCCCCAAACTGACCATGGGCGAGGCTGTGATCACAAATCGCAAGGTTCTTGCCACGGATCTCACCCGCGCCGCTGACAGCGAGGACGAAAACATGGGCTACGTGGGCTTGTTCGGGGCTGACTTCATGCGCGAGCTCGATGCCGTGATCACCTACACCGAGGACCGCGTTTTCCTCATTCAGCGCTGAGCGCGAGGGATCTGCGAATTCGCGCGAACCGATGGTGATTGGTTTTGCAGGGGGGCGGTGCGGATTTGAAGCCAAGCCGCCGATCAAACGGGCATGACGGTGAATTTTTCGCATTCCTGAAAACTCGGTCATGACAAAGCCGCCGCCATCCCTACACTCCGCGGCGTGAGCTACCAGGTCTTCGCCAGGAAATACCGACCCAAAACTTTCGATGATGTCCTGGGACAGGACCACGTCGTCCGCACGCTGCGCAATGCGATCATCCAGAAGCGGCTTGCCCACGCCTATCTTTTTGTCGGTCCGCGTGGCACCGGGAAAACCTCCACCGCCCGCATCCTCGCCAAGGCGCTCAATTGCAGCGGCGGCCCGAAAGCCGATTTCGACCCCGAGGAGGACATCTGCATCGAGATCGCGGAAGGCCGCTCGCTTGATGTGCTCGAAATCGACGGTGCTTCCAACAACGGCGTCGAACAGGTCCGCGAACTGCGCGAATCCGTCCGCTTCGCCCCGGCACGCGGGCAATTCAAGATTTATTACATCGACGAGGTCCACATGCTCTCGAACGCGGCCTTCAACGCGCTGCTCAAGACGCTGGAAGAACCACCGCCGCATGTGAAATTCATCTTCGCCACCACCGAGGCGAACAAGATCCTGCCGACCATCCTGTCGCGCTGCCAGCGCTTCGACCTCCGGCCGCTGCCCACCGAAACCATCGCCGGGCACCTCCTCCACATCGCCGGCGAGGAGGGCATCACACTCGAAAAAGCCGCCGCCTGGGCCATCGCCAAGGGGGCGGATGGCGGCATGCGCGACGCCCAATCGATGCTCGACCAACTCGTCGCCTTCTGCGGCGATTCGATCAACGAGGAGAACGTGCTCGATGTCTTCGGATTCACCTCGCGGGAAAAAGTCGCGGCGCTCACCGCCACCCTTCTCGCACGCGACACTCCAGCCGCGCTTGCCCTGATCCAGAGGGAAGCGGAAAGCGGCCGCGAGCTCTCCCAGCTGCTCGGCGAACTCATCGGCTGCCTGCGCGCCCTGCTGGTCGCGAAACTCGATTCCTCCGCCGATGGCGAGGGCATCCCCGGTGAGCTTTGGGAAAAGTTGTTAGAGACTGCGGGTGCATACCAGCCCGACCGCATCCTCGCCGCCATCGACGTCTTCGCGGAATCCGAAGGCCGTATGAAATGGGCGACCAACAAGCGCCTCCATTTCGAACTTGGCGTCATCAAGTGCATCCAAACGCTTGGCGAGATCCGTATTTCCGATGTCATCAAGGTCCTCACGCGCGGTGCCGGCGCGCTCTCCGCCGAGAGCGGC
>JBGSUP010000235.1:0-2394 GCA_041753485.1 Akkermansiaceae bacterium | reverse complement strand
GGTCGAGTGCGCGGGTGAGCTTGAGGATGGCGTTGTCGCCGCGCTCGGGCATCGAACTGTGGGCGGCCCGGCCGGTGGTGCGCAGGGTTGCCCATAGGGAGCCTTTGGTGACGTGGACGATGTCCAGCGAAGTCGGCTCGGCGACCAGCGCGAAGGCGTATTCCGCGGCGTGTTTTTTCGCGAAATCCCTGGATCCCCATTGGCCGGATTCCTCGCCCATGAAGGCCACAAAATCCACGGCCACGGCGAGTTCCGCGAGGCGTTCGCGGTTTTCATGGAGTGCCCAGAGCATGGCGGCCATCGGTCCCTTGGTGTCGGACGCGCCGCGGCCCCAGAGGCGGCCGTCGCGGATTTCGCCGCCAAAGGGGTCGATGGTCATGCCGCCCACGCACACGGTGTCGAGATGGGGGCCTAACAGAATCCGCGGACGCCCGTCGGGTGGAGCGAAACGGGCGATGAGGTTGGGCCTGCCGGGAAGGATTTCATCGAGCACGACTTCCGCGCCGATGGACTCCAGCCAGCCTGATAGAAAAACGGCGAGGGTATGTTCGCCGGTCTGGACGGTGCCGGGATCATTTTCGGGATTGACCGATGGAATGCGGACGAGTTGTTGGAGCAGTGCGCTGACGTCCTGGCTCATGGGTTGGGGGATTTGCGGGATTTTTTCTCAATCGCGGCCTGGATTTGCAGGATGAGTTCCTGATCGGCCTCGCTGAGGCGTGAGAGGGGGATTTCGAACGGTTTTTGATTCACGTAGATGCGGACCTTGCCATTGCGGATGGTGGTGGGTTTCGCGGGTGGCGGCGGCAGCGCGGGTTCCGCGGCGCCTTGCGGGGCTTCAACGATCAGGTCCTCGAATGCGATCAACTTTCCTTGGATGATTTTGCCATCGACGCTGCTCCAGATTCGGGATTCCGAGAGGATGATGTGGGTGGTGTGGCGGGTCGTGGCGGGCTTTGTGCCATTTTTCGGGATCACACTCGCACCGGGGGAAACACCTCCGCCGATGGAACGGGAGCCGAACTTTTTTGGATTGGCCGGGATCACCACCTCGGCGGCGCATGCGCAGACGAGGGCGAGACTTGGCAGGATGGCGGGGGACAGGCGTTTCATCGGGGCAGGATAGGCTGTGACCCTGGGGATTGCCACCTGAAAGCGCGGAAGCGGGAGTCGGCAAATGCAAGGTGGCGCATCGGCCCTGGCTGGTCTAATCGTCATGCATGAATTCACCGATTGATCACGCTTGTGCCGTCGTTACCGGGGCTTCCGCCGGTTTGGGCGAGGAGTTTGCCCTGCAACTCGCGCCGCGGGTGCGGCATCTGGTGCTGGTGGCGCGGCGCTTCGAATTGCTCGAGCAGCTTGCGGAGCGAATTCGGGAGGGCTTTCCCGAGCTTGGAATTTCGGTGATTGCGGCGGATTTGGCGATTCCGGCGGAACGCGGCAGACTGGTGACGACTTTGGCTGAAGCGGGGCTGGTGCCGGATCTTTTGGTCAACAATGCCGGGCTGGGCGATTATGGCGAGTTTGCCAGCGCGGAGTGGGGCAGGTTGGAGGCGATGTTGCGGGTCAATGTGGAGGCGTTGACGCATCTGGCGCATTTGCTGCTACCGGGGATGATCCGACACGGCGGTGGTGCGGTGTTGAACGTGAGCTCGCTCGCCAGCCTGTTGCCGATTCCGGATTTTGCGGGGTATGCGGCGACGAAGGCTTACGTGACGAGTTTTTCGGAGGCTTTGCGGATTGAGCTTGGGGATCACGGGATCACGGTGCTGGCGGTGTGTCCGGGCCCGGTGCATACCGAGTTCGGCCAAGTGGCACGGCGTGACGAGTTTTCGCCCGGAATGCCCGCCCGGAAGTGGTTTTATGTGCCCAAGAAGCAAGTCGTGGCGGAGTCGTTGCTTGCCTTGGAACGCAGGCGAGCCCGCGTCTTTCCCGGGCTTAAGACCACTGCGGCGGCGCTGGTTTTATCCGTGCTGCCGCTCGTGTTGCTGCGTCTTGCGCTGGACCGTCGGCCGCGAAAGGCCTGAGGACAGAGCGGGCTTGCCCCGAGGTTGCGTCCCGAGTTTGTTATGACCTCGCCTCGAGTGGCTGGTAGGAACGCAGGGTCGGGCCGGTGTAAATTTGCCGCGGGCGTGCGATGCGGCTATCCGGATCCTCCATCACTTCCTTGAAGTTGGCGATCCATCCGGGCATGCGGCCGATGGCGAACATGACGGTGAACATGTCCATCGGGATGCCGATGGCGCGCATGATGATGCCGCTGTAAAAATCGACATTGGGATAGAGTTTGCGGGAAATGAAGTAATCGTCGTGAAGGGCGATCTCTTCGAGTTTCTTGGCAATATCAAGCAGGGGATCGGATTTGTGGAGCTGGCCCAGCACCTTGTCGCACTG
>JBGSUP010000234.1:0-2240 GCA_041753485.1 Akkermansiaceae bacterium | reverse complement strand
GCGGGCGAGCGCCGCGGCGAGGGTTGATTTCCCCGAAGCCACGCGACCCATGACGACGATGGCCAGCGGCCGGGATCCGGCGACGGCGTATTGCAAGGCCAGTTGGAAATAGCGCCGCGCGTTGGCCGCCGCAGCCGCGCGCTCGCCGCTTCCGCCGAGCTCCGCAATGCTGTGTAGGCTCTCGACCTTGCCGCGGACATAGGCGCGGTAACATTGGTAAAAATCCATCAAACCCTCCATCTCTGGATCGTCTAACAAACCGGCAAGCCGGCCAATAAAGAAGCGCGAGAGGTCCGGCCGGCCGTGGTAATCGAGATCCATCGCGAGAAAGGCGGCGTCGCTGGCGACATCGAGATGGCGCAGGCGGTCGTTGAACTCGATGCAGTCGTAAATGTGCAGCGTGCCGTCCGCCACGTGAATGTGGTCGAGGTGGAGGTCGCCATGGCAATCGCGGATCCATCCCTGTGCCACGCGGTTTTCAAAGCGTCCGGCGCGTTGCCGATAGCAGGTTTCGGTGAAGGTGCGGATCGTCTCGAAGGCCTCTGTTGAGAGGGTTTTGCCGATGAACGCCTCGGTTTGCGCGAAGTTCTCATCGGTACTGACCCGGAGTTTGGCGATGGTTCCCCATGCGGCGATTTCAGGCGGCGACTGCTGTTTCTGATAGAATCCCGCGAGCGAGCGCGCCACCCGCTCCAGTTCGGGCATGCCGGCGGTTCCGGCTTTGAGACGGGCATTCAGAAAGCCATCCGGCTCCAGATAGGCCATTTTCACCGCGTATTCGACCACGGGTCCGGTGCCACCGAAGGCAAAGCCAGCAGCCTCCCGGGTGATGGGAACCACGCCGAGGTAGATGCCGGGGGCGAGGCGTGAATTGAGCTCCACTTCGCGCAAACAGAAGTAACGGCGTTTTTCAAGCGTTGAGAAATCCAGAAAGCCGAAGTCCACCGGCTGTTTGATTTTGTAAACCAGCGGTGGAACCAGGAACACCAGCGAGGCGTGGGTGCGATTCTCCCGGAGCCCGGCCGGCCGGTGTGGATACGACGCCGGATCGCGCAGGAACGCCAACAAGCCGGAATCAAGGTGCGCGTGCATCATTTCTCCTTTTGTCGCAACTTTCGTTTCAATCTGGCCATTCAATCCCCGCCGCGCAATCGGTATCTCCACGTGTTCCAGCGCAGTTCCAGCGGCTCCACCCATTGAGCGCAGCAGGCGAAAAACCCGCAGAACAGCATGGCACCCAGCCCGGCCTGCCATGGATTGAGCGACTTTTCAAACCACCGGTGCAGACCGATCCCGAAAATACCCCCATACAGCAGCACGACGTGACCGACATAAATCGGAAAGGTGTTGCGGCCGATTGTCTGAAACCACGCCGCGCCGGGACGGAACCGGCCTTCGATCCACACCAGGACGCCGAGCACGATCAGGATTTCCCCGATCCGGCCGTGGAAGGCGTCGGGCAGCACGCGGGGTCCGGTCGGATGCCCGAGTCCATCAAGCAGCAGGCCGCCCATGAGGCGATCCAGCGACCAGCCAGCCACTTTGAGCAGGGTGCCGATGACCAGGAGCGGCAGCGGGCTCATGCCGGCCCCGGTCCCACTGGTCTGCCGCCGGACAAGCACGCCGAGCGCCGCACCATAGAGGGTGAAGCCCATCCACGGGGCCACAGGAAAACCCGACGAGGGTCCCTTGATCGGGTTTTGAAGAAACGCCGGCGCGCCATGCGGTAGCGGTCCCACCGCGTTGGCGAGCACGACGGAGAGGAGGAAAAGCGCCAGCCCGGCGATGACGTAGCATGCGGCAAGAGCTCGCGCGCCGAGGTTCCGGAAGATGCCGAAGAGAACCATCATGGCCAGCAATCCCACCGCGATGCACTGCAGCACGTGAAAGGTCTGGAGCCAGGTATCCGGTTCGCCACGGAAAACTCCGGGCAGCAAACGCAGGTCCACCTGCAGCAGGTATCCCCAAAACATCAATTCGCCCGCCCGCAGCAGTCCCCGGCGCACGCGTCTCACCTTGAAGAAACCCGGCTCCCGCGCACCGCTGAGCAGGTAGGCGAAAATCAGACCCGTCACCGTGAAAAACATCGGCGCGGTCATGCCCCGGATGTAATCCCATGCCTGATAGACCGGGTGGCCCGGGATCCGCCACTCCGGTGCCAGCGTCAAATCGACGAAGTGTCCTTCGAGCATGAAAAGGATCGCCACCGCCCGCGCCATGTCGATGAAGCGGAGACGGAA
>JBGSUP010000233.1:0-26655 GCA_041753485.1 Akkermansiaceae bacterium | reverse complement strand
GATTGGGAGGAGAGGAATTTTTAATCGTGCTTCCCGAAACGAACCTCAAGGGCGCGCATCAAGCGGCCGAACGTTTGCGAAGTTTGGTGGAAGCGCAGCGGATCAAATACGGCGATCAGGCTATTCCAATAACCGCCAGCTTCGGCGTTGCCAGTTACAATCCCCGAATTCATAACAATGGAACCAGCCCGGATCAGCTCTTCCGGGAAGCCGATCAATGTCTGTATGTGGCTAAAAAGGCGGGTAGGAACAGGGTAAGGAGTTCCCTTCCCGCCGCAGCCGGCTCCGCGCAATAGGGGCGGCGTCCTATTTGGACCGATCTTCCACTTGAGGATAGCTTCTGGCGGTGTAGCCCGTATAGATCTGCCGCGGCCGGTTTATCCTCGTGTCCTGATCAGCCCCGCCTTCATACCATTGGGCGATCCAACCGGGCAATCTGCCGATGGCGAACATGACCGTAAACATGTTGGTGGGGATGCCGATTGTCCTGAGCAGAATGCCGCTGTAAAAATCGACATTGGGATAGAGTTTGCGGGAAATGAAGTAATCGTCGTGAAGGGCGATCTCTTCGAGTTTCTTGGCAATATCAAGCAGGGGATCGGATTTGTGGAGCTGGCCCAGCACCTTGTCGCACTGTTTTTTAATAATCACCGCGCGGGGGTCGAAGTTCTTGTAAACCCGGTGGCCGAAGCCCATCAAACGGCGGTTGCCAATCTTGTTTTTCACCTCGTTGAGGAATTTGGTGCCGTCATCGGCCTCGGCGTGGATTTCCTCGAGCATTTCGAGCACGGCTTGGTTGGCACCGCCGTGGAGCGGCCCCCACAGCGCGCAGACACCGGCGGAGGCGGAGGCGAAAAGGTTGGCGCGGCTGGAGGCGACCATGCGCACGGTGGAGGTCGAGCAGTTCTGCTCGTGATCGGCGTGTAGGAGGAAGATGAGGTCGAGTGCCTTGACGATTTCCGGTTTGAGTTCGCAGTCCTCGCCGGGATGCGAGAACATCATGTGAAGGAAGTTCGCGGTATATTTAAGCGTGTTTTTCGGGTAGATCGTCGGCAGTCCGTGAGCCTTGCGGTAAGAGTAGGCGGCGATGGTGCGAACTTGGGAGATGAGGCGTGCGGCGTGCCACGGAAAGCGTTCCTCGCGCTTGTTGATGATGTTCGGGTGATAAGAGGAGGCGGCGTTGATCATCGCCGAGAGGATGGCCATCGGGTGCGCGGTGGGCGGGAAGCCATCGAAGAGATGCCGCATGTCCTCGTGGAGCATCTGGTTCTCGGTAAGCAGATCAGAGAACTCGGCGAGTTGCGGACGGGTGGGGAGCACACCGTAAATCAGGAGGTAGGCGGTCTCGATAAAGGTGCTCTTTTCCGCAAGTTCGGCGATGTCGTAACCGCGGTAGCGGAGGATTCCCGTCTCACCATCGATAAAGGTGATGGCGCTCTCGCAGGCACCGGTATTGCCGTAGCCGGGATCGAGCGTGATGCAGCCGGTCTTGTTTCTGAGAGCGGTGATGTCGATTCCCACTTCGCCCTCCGAGCCGACGACGGCATCCAGTGTGAGAGGCTTGCCATCAATGATCATTTCAACGGTTCCAGTCATGCGGGGCGAAGGTAAGCAGTTTGAATTCCAATAGGCCAGTCCTGTTTGCGACGAATTTTTCGAGTTCGAGGGGCTCATTCCCCGGTGTCCGGGTAGGAGCCAAGGAGCTTGACCATTGAACAGTGATGGGCCAGTTCCGTGAGTGCTTCGGAGACCTTGCGATCCTCGCAGTGGCCGGCAAGATCGACGTGGAAAATGTATTCCCAGTCCTTTCGTTTCGAGGGCCGGGACTCGATTTTCGACATGTTGATGTGACAGTGGTCGAAGGCTTGCAGCGCTTTGACCAGCGAACCCGGGCGGTCGTGGATGGCAAAGAGGATGGACGTGCGGTCGTGGCCTGTGGGAGGGCAGGTTTTCTCGCCGATCACAAGGAAGCGGGTGGTGTTGGTGGCACGGTCCTGGATGGATTCCTCAAGCAGGTTGAGGCCATACATTTCCGCAGCGAGCGGGCCACCGAGCGCGGCGGCACCCTGGGCGGCTTGATCGCGTGCGATCTGGGCGGCCTTGGTGGTCGAGGAAACCTCGACAAGTTCCGCATCCGGAAAGTTTTTGAGGAGCCAGCCGCGGCATTGGCCGAACACCTGCGGATGGGAATAGAGAGTTTTGATTTGATCCCGCGGAATGGCGGCCATCAGTCCGTTTTCGATGCGCAGCAGGATCTGGGAACAGATGTGCAAGGGCGAATCCACGAACAAATCCAGCGTGTGAGAAACCGCGCCTTCGGTGGAGTTTTCGATGGGAACCACGCCATACTCGGCGAGACGGCGGGTCACTTGGTCAAAAACATCGGAGAAATTCGGTTGGGGCGAGTAGTTGACCGAATGGCCGAATTTCTTGATGGCGGCCTGATGGGTCCATGTTCCCTCGGGTCCAAGATAAGCGATTTTCAGATCGTCTTCCAGTGCAAGAGCGGCGGACATGATTTCGCGGAAAATGGCGCGGACCGATTTGTCGGGCAGGCGGCCGTGATTCATCTCGATGAGACGGCGCAGCAGGGCTTCTTCACGCTCCGGAGCGTAGATCTGTAAGCCGTCGCGCTTTTTGACAAGACCGACTTCATGGACAAGGTCGGCACGGCGGTTGAGCAGGTCGAGCAGGTTCTGGTCGATGCTGTCGATCTGGCGGCGGATGTCGTCGAGATTCACGAAAGGCGTGGGTTTTGGGCTTCGGCTTGGGGCTCTTCGGCGCTATCGTGGCCGGCGGCAGGGATGCCGACGGCACCAAGGGCAAGCTGCTGCTCGGAATCGGCGGCTGGGTTCGCGCTCTCCGGCCCGGGCAGTTTGACTTTCCGGAGTTCTGTGGCGTTGGGCAGGTCGTCGATGGAGCGAATGCCGAAATGTTCAAAGAACAAATCGGTGGTCTCGTAAAGCAAGGGGCGCCCCGGTAGTTCGGCGCGGCCGCCGATGCGGATCAGGTCGCGGTCGAGAAGTTTCTGCAGCATTCCGTCGCAGGCGACGCCACGGACGGCTTCGATGGCAGCCTTGGTGATCGGCTGGCGGTAGGCAATGATGGCGAGGGTTTCCATCGCAGGACCGCTCATGCGTTCCGGTTTGCGGCCCGGGAAAAGTTGGCTGACAAAATCACCAAACTCGGCGCGGGTGTAGAGTTTCCAGCCTTTCGGGCGTTCAAGAATGGTGAATGCGCGGTGGCTTTCGAGATAGGATTCATTGAGCTGTCGGATAGTCTCGGCGACTTTCTCCGCCGTTGTTGCCGCCAGGGCCGCCAGCCATTCCGGCAGGGCGGGGGATACCTTACCCTCCTCGAACTCGCGAATGCGGACATCCTCGGCTTCTGCCACACGGCAGCGGACGAGGCGGGAAATTTCCTCGGAACTGAGGGGATTCTGCGATGCGATGAGAAGGGCTTCGACGATTGCGCTGAGCTGCATGGGGAGCGGCACCATAGGGAAGCGCTCGGGTATTTCAAGTCCCGTGCCGGAATCCACTGGCGTGGGATATATTTTGCAATTCGTTACTTTTCTTCTTGATGGTGCTGGTTTCACGGGCTAACCCACCGCGCTCTCCACCCTTCCAAGGACGATTCCGGGGGTGGCAGTTTTTGATTTCCATCACCCGCGCTTCTCTTTTCTACCATGGCTGCGAAAAAAACCACCCCGAAGTCCGCCACTCCGAAACGAGTTTTGAAACCTGTTGCCAAAGCCGCAAAGTCTGCGGTGAGCTCTGCCAAACCTGCTGCAAAAAATTCCAGAGGCGCGTTGCACTTGAAAAAACCGGCACCTCACAAGCCCACAGCCGCCTCGCCGAAAAAAGCGCCTCCCACGAAAAAGGCAGTGCCTGCGAAAAAAGTGGCACCTCTGAAAAAGGCGGTGCCAGCGAAAAAAGCCGTGCCAGCGAAAAAGATGGTGCAACCCAAAAAAGCGATACCTGCGAAAAAGGTGCTGCCTTTGAAAAAGACCGTGCCTGCGAAAAAGGTGACAACTGTGAAAAATGCGCTGCCTGCGAAGAAGACGGCAGTCCATGAGAAGGCGATCAAGCCAAGGCCTGCGGCCAATGTCCCTGCCGGAACCAAGCCCGTGCCGGTGGTGAAAGCTTCCAAGGCCGTGGTGACCGAGCCGGTGACGGTTAAAGTGGCGTCGAATGCGGTGGCTGCCGCGAAAGCCAGCAAGTCACGATCCTCATTGGTGAATTTCCCGGTAGCACCTGCTCCTGCGAAGCCGCCGTTCGTGCCACCAAAGACCGCCGCATTCCAGTCGGGGCCGGTTTTGACCCCAGGAGGCAATGGCAGTCACAGCCCGGCTTTTGTCCAGAAACAGCGCCAACGACTGCTCGATCTGCGGGACGATCTGGTGGACTCCATGTCGGGCATGACCCGTGACACCATCCGCAATGCTCCGGAAGGTTCCGAGGCCTCCGGCAGTGGCCAGCATCAAGGCGACGCCGGGAGTGATGCCTATGACCGGGATTTTGCGCTCTCCGTGCTCGCGAAAGAGCAGGATGCCCTCTACGAAATCGAGCAGGCACTTCGCCGGATCCAATCTGGGAATTACGGCATTTGCGAAATTTCTTCGCGCAAGATTCCGCAGGCCCGCCTTGAGGCAATTCCGTTTGCCCGCTTGACGGTGGAATGCCAGGCCCAATGGGAAAAGGAATACGGCAAGCGCCGCTTCCGTCCGTCCAACGAAGTGGGCTTCAGCGGAGGGAATTACATCGAAGATGAAGATTCCGAGTCGGTTTCGCTTGACGAAGACGAAGATTAAAGCAACATCCCGCCCCCAAAGTTCCATTCATGCCACGCGAGATCATCATTCTAGAATGCACCGAGGCGAAAGCCGAGGGCAAGCCGACTTCACGATACGTCACCACGCGTAACAAGAAGAGCCTCCGCACCCCGGGCCGCCTTGAGAAAGTGAAATTCAATCACTTCCTGAAGCGACGCACCCTTCACCGCGAACTCCGCTGACTCTTATCATGTCCGAGCCCAAAACCGTTCAACGTCGTATCAATTTCCGCAAGGCGAACCGGCAGATGCCGCGTCGGCGCCATGACATTCCGGCGGATCAAGTGATTCCCACCAACCCGGAACTTCTGACGAAGTTCACCACCGAAACCGGCAAGATCCTGCCACGTCGTGTAACCGGGGTCTCGGCAAAACTGCACCGCCGGATCACCAACGCGATCAAGCAGTCGCGTGCGGTGAATTTACTGCCCTGAGCGGCTGAGGCTGGGAGAGTTTCAACAAGCACCAGCCCGTGTGAGCGGGCTGGTTTTTTTGTGGGAACTTCAAAAATGGAACTTCCAGACATGATGAGCCTATAAGAAGTCATGACAGGACGCGCGGAAAGCCCCGAAGCGATGGAACGACTCGGCCGTGCCGCCGCAGGCATGATTCGCCCGGGGACTGTGATTGTTTTGGTTGGCGGCTTGGGGGCGGGAAAAACCCAATGGACCAGGGGCTTCGTCGCGGGTCTGGGCTCTGCGGCGATGGTGACCAGTCCGACTTTCAACCTGATTCATGAATACCCGGGCGGCCGGATGCCGATTTTCCATATGGACTTCTACCGGCTTGATTCGTCGGCAGAATTGGTCGCCCTCGGTTGGGACGAGTATCTGGAAATTCCCGGAGTCGTAATTGCCGAGTGGGGCGACAAATTTCCCGATTTGCTGCCTGCGGAAACGACCTGGCTGTTTTTCACCATCAAGGATGATGGCAGCAGGCTGGTTCGCCAAAGGACGAATCAATAGGCTGCTCCGACCGCGGCTCCAGCCAAAGAACCCATGCTCTGGACCGTGTTGTCAGCCGTGCGGCCGAGAAGTTGGGGGAGACCGCAGGAGTTGGTGGCCAATAACAAAGCGCAGAGCGCAACCCATTGCAGCAGACGTCGCATCCCGCAAGCATGGTCATGCCTTGCCGCGAGTCAAGCCAGAGCTGGAAATCCGCCGCAAGGCCTTGTTCCTCCAATCAGGGCTGGGGAATGAGTTCGATCCTGCGAATATTGAGCGGACGCCAGGCATCAACAACCGGCTTCAGCGTGAGGACGAAGGTGGCTCCTTTCTCAAGAGCCACCTCGCCGACCGTGCTTGTCTGATAACTCGTCAAATCCGGGGTTTTCGGCACGCAAAACGCCATTTTGCCGATGCCCTGAACCAGCAGCACAGCCCCTGCTTCGGCGGCGGCTGATTCGATCCGCACGAGATACTTGCCCTTGTGGTCCACCCGCAGTTTCCATGAAACGGTATCTCCGGGATGAGTCCAGAATCTGATGTGGGTTGCACCCTGGTGTTCCTCGACTTGGATTGCCTCGCCATGGAGGGTGGCATCGGCAGGCAGAAGCCGGATTACGCCGTCCGGATCGGCGGAAACCGGCAATTCGTGAACGACCGGCTTTCCCGAAATGATCAGACGGATGGTCGTGCAAGCCTCATCCGGGGCCGTGGCTGGAACTGTCAACACCAGCCCCTTTTCGGAACAGGCGACGGCCACGGGAGTCTTCACAGCCAGCAATTCAGCGGATTTCACCGGACTTTTCAGCCCGCTCACGGTGAGTTTGCCATCCTTCGGCCACTCGAGCACGTGGAGGTAAAGAATGGTATCTTCGCCCGCGGGTTTCATCGTGCAGCGTCCCCAGGGCAGTTTGCGGAACGGGCTGGCCCGGGTGCCATAAATCGACTCACCATTGACTTCCATCCACGCTCCCACCTGTTCGAGTAGCTTCACGGATTCCGCCGGGATTTCACCTTCGGCGGTGGGCCCCACGTTGAGCAGGTAGTTGCCACCCTTGCTGACGATATCCACGAGGTTGCGGATCAAGGTCGGGGCGGATTTCCAGCGATGGTCATCGCGTTTGAATCCCCAGGTGTCATTCATCGTCATGCAGGTTTCCCAATCGCGTCCGGGAAAACCGGTGGCCGGAACGTGTTGCTCGGGAGTTTCCGTATCACCGCGGTAGCCTCCGCCGAGGCGGTTGTTGTGGATGATGCCGGGACGCAGTGCGAGGAGCTCCGCAAGTTTTCTGGCTCGTCCGGGATTCATCAAGTGCGGAGTGTCCCACCACAGCACGTCGGGTTGGTAACGGGTGAGGATTTCCCGGGTCTGTGGAATGGCGATTTGATCGAGGTAGGAATCGAAGTCTCCCAGATGGGCATCATCCCACCCCCCGCCATCGGGCATTTTGGATTTTGCGCCTCCGGGGTGCACCCAGTCCTGGGCCTGGGAGTAATAGAGACCGAATTTCAGGCCTTGTGCCCGGACAGCCTCCGCAAGCGGTCCGATCAGGTCGCTTTTCCATGGTGTGGCATCTGCAATATCCCAATTGCTGGCCTCGGATGGAAACAAGGCGAAGCCGTCGTGATGTTTTGCGGTGATGACCACGTAGCGCATGCCGGCTTTGCTGGCGAGCGCGGCCCACGCGGCCGGATCATACCTCAGCGGATTGAAATCATTCGCATAGGCGCGGTAGCGCACCACCGGGATTCTGCCCCTGAGCATGATCCACTCACCGATGCCACCGACCGGCTGCCCGTCGTAATTGCCGGCAGGCACGGCATAGACACCCCAATGAATGAACATGCCGAATTTCGCCTCACGCCACCATGCCATGCGGGTGTCCCGCTGCGCCGGTGTTTCTCCGGCATAAGGATCTCCCTCATGCGCCATGGCAGCATTGGTAAGGTGGGCAATCGCGGCGATCAAGAGTGGGATCAAGGATTTGCGCCTCATTCCCCCTCTACGGGTTTTCCTGAAATCGTCTTACACCCCTTTCTTGTCGGCCCCAGCCAGCCCCATGACCCGCTGTAAGGCCGAGAGAGGCGCATTACTTTTGATTCGCCTTGAGCGCGGCGGCGGTCTGGCCGTCGAACCACGAATCATAGTCCGCGGCGGCGACCACTTCCATGGTGCCCACCATGTTGCCATGGCCCTCGCCGCAGAGCTGCCCGCAGACGACGAAGGTTTCGATGGGTTTCACCGGGGTGAACCACATGGGAATCTCGCGTCCGGGAATCGCATCCTGTTGGATGCGCATGGGTACGATGTGATAGTTGTGGATCACATCCTTGGTGCCAATGTTGAGAACGGCCGGGCGGCTCACCGGAAGCTTGAGGATCGGGCTGGTGAAATCGTCCAGGGCATTGGGGTCCTCATGATCGATGCCCAGGTCGTTGGAGCCTGAAATCAGCGCGGGATCCACCCGGCCGAATTTGCCGTCGGCTCCGGCGTAATGATAGGTCCAGCCGAAGTGCCAGCCGACCACGCGCACGCGCACCGGGTTGAGGTTCTGGACTTCCTTCCAGCTGTCGACCCGCTCGGCCCAGAGCGGAAAGGCGAAGCCGAGAAGCAGCACGGCCTCGACAATGATGACTCCCACTTCCAAATGGCTGGAAAGGTGGCTTTTCACCCCGTCATAGGAAGCCTTGGGACTCCGCCGGTGCCAGAATCTGACGATGCAGTAGAGGAAGAACAGCGTCCAGCCAATGAACAGCGCGATCATGAACCAGTGGACCACATCGAGCATGTGATCGACCTGGCTGCCGTGGGCGGAAAAGTTTTCCGGAATGCCGAGGAATTTGGAAGGACTCATTGGGGTAAATGCTGAAATTTTGAAACGCTGAAATCCTGAATTCAGGAATCCACCGGGTTGTAATCATCCGACAGGGTGGGATCGAAATGCTCCTTCTCGTGCCGGGCAATGCGGAACATGAAAAAAGCGATCCCACCCAGCATCGCCACGATTACGACCAACAGGAAGAAGATCGACCACCCGGCGGCATCTCCTCCGCCTTCGATCATCGAGACGCGGCAGGTGGAACAGGCGTGCAGGGGAGTGAAGTTCATGGATTGGCAGGTCGGTGGTGATTCGAATGGTGGCTCATGGTTTACAGTTGGATGCTGCGGGCCTTGCGAAGGAAATAAACACCGTAGAAACTCATCAGCAGAAACCCGATGATGCCGACGATTCCCAGCGCCGTGGCGAGGGTCGTCTTCTCCGGTGTGAGCATGAATCCCCACAAGGTCAGGAAAGCGAACAGGATCAGGCTCAAGCTGACGAACACGATGTGGAAACCCTTGAGTGACATGGCGGTGGACGATGTTGAAGCATCAACGAAGTGTGGGAGAGGCAAGCGGGGCGGGTGTGGTGGACTGTTTGCCGTAGAAAAGCGAGTCGTGAATGGGATTGCTCTTGGCGAAAGCGGTGAGTCCGAAAAGCGCGGTCGCGAAGACAATACCCGAGCCAAAGAGCCAGTAAACCGCCTTTTTCTCGTGGTTGAGGTGCATGAAGATGGCGGCGACCAGCGAGGCCTTGGTCGTCGCAATCGCCAGGCCCAGGATGGCATCCCATGCATCGAAACCGTGGTGGCCGACATCCATCCATGGCACGGTGGCCACCATCACCGTGACGACGGTGCCGATGAACAAGATCGCCCCGACAAAAAGATAGGTGCGGATGGATTTGCGGATCGCTTCAGGAGTATCGGCCATGGGATTGTTGGAATTTGAGATTGGAAATTTCAGCTTTGGGATTGATCGGTTCACATCAAGTAGAAGATCGGGAACGCAAAGATCCAGACAAGGTCCACGAAATGCCAGAACAGTCCGCCGATTTCGACGCGGTTGGTGAGCCACTCGGGATTGCTGTCATACATCTTGCGGCCAAAGAACAGGTAGTAGCTGAGGACCAGCGCGCCACCGATGACGTGGAGGCCGTGCAGGCCGGTGATGGCGAAGTAGATGGCATAGAAGGTGTTCCATGTCGGGGTGAACTTGGAGGCGAATCCAACCCGCTCGCGCGACAGGGAGAGACGGGGAAAAGTGTGCTTCGCCTCGCGGCCGGCGTAATCCGGACCCATGAACTCCTCCTTGATGCCGATTTTTCCCTCACCCCGGTCCACCCCGTCAGTCATGGCCACAAAGTCCTTCCAATCGATGCGGTAGCGCTCCTTGGCGGTGGGCTCGCGCCTCGGCTTGCCGGTCTTTTGGTCCACGCCGTGGTCTTTGAGAAGTTGCGCCTCGAGCTTGGCGACCTGGCCCTTGTTCCACTCCCACGCATCGCGGGCGAAGGCGTGGTTCTTGACCAGCCATGAGTTCTCGACTGCGGTGATCGGATCCTGTCCCTTCTCGACCGCCTTCATGGCCAGATGGCGGAAGTCGATCGCATCCACATGGTGGAACCCCATCGGGCTGGCAAGCAGCTTGCCATCGATCACGGTGTCGTCGCGCAGTCGGGATTGGGTGGCTCCCTCGCGGATGTCGCGGGGCTTGAAATCCATGCGGGCGGGCGGATCCACCTTGAACGCGACGGTGCCGATCTCGGTGAGGAGTTTAGGTTCGAGTGCTTTGGCATCGATGTTCACATCCGAGGCGATTTGCCAACCGCGCTTGCCGGGGTTTTCGGACTTGGCGGTTTTCCATTCCTCGCGAAGGGCGGCGGTGCGAAGCGCGCCATTGTGGGAACGGGCTGCAAGGTGTGCGTTTTTCAAGCGGGTGAGCAGGGCGGGTGACAGTTCCTCGCCGGCTTTGGCAAGGATTTCGGGTTTATTGCCCTCCCGGGTGACGGCAGACACCTCCTCGGCGAGGGCGATCTTCGAGTTGCGGTGGGCGGCCTGGCTGAGCAATTCCTCGACCCATGGCGTGTGGAAACGCACGGTGCTGAAGGTGAGTCCGCTGGTTTCGATCTGGATCTGGTTCTCCTCAATCTTATTCCCGTGGTGGTCGAGCACGGCTTTGCCATCCTCCTCCTCGTAGCCGAGGTGTCCCTCGACCACGGTGTAATCGGTCAGGCGGACCGCCTGGTGATGAAACTTCACGTTGTATTCAAGCCCCTTGAGCACCATGAAGATCGCCGCGCAGGCGACGGTGACCGCCATGAAGAACTGGAATCTCCGCCACTGGCGCATTTTCAACGAGGCCCAGGCGAAAACAACCGTCACGGATGAACCGATGAGGATGAAGGTGTTGATCAGGCCGGGCAGTATCGGCAGCGTGCGCTCCGGCCACGGGTAGTCCGCTCCGATCCGCAGGAACACATAGGCCGAGAAGAAGCCTCCGAAAAGCATGACCTCCGAGGCGAGGAAGAGCCAGATCGCGATCTTCGAGTTGAACAGACCGGTATCCTTGCGAGGGGTGACGACGTAGGGGATTTCCATTGCAGAAGTTTGCTAGATTTCAGGTTTCGGTTTTCAGCGCGGGATAACCGAACTCAGTGATCGGGATTGGATTTCCTCGGTGCCTCCCACTGCGGGTGGAAATCCTCTTCGCGATCCGGGCGGCTGTATTCGTAGGGCCCGCGATAGACAGCGGGCTCGAAGGTAAAATTGCCGTGGCCTGGAGGTGTGGGAGTCGCCCATTCGAGGGTGGTGGCGTTCCAGGGATTGTCACTTTCCACCTTTTTGCCCGTTTTCCAAGAGCTGAACAAATTGATGATGAAGGGAATCTGGGCGAGTGCCAGGGTCCATGCGCCCATTGACATGAGGATGTTCATGTCGATGTGCTGGGCCACGGTGTTGCCGAACACGTTGGTGCTGTCCGCGGCCTTGGAGAGGTAGGCATCGCCGCCGTTATACCAGCGGCGGTGGAAGCCGGCCATGCCTTGCAGCAGCATCGGGAAGAAGATGATGTTCATGCAGACCAGACTTGGCCAGAAGTGGAGGTGGTTGAGCCATCCGCTCATGTAGCGGCCGGTGATTTTCGGATACCAGTGAAGCACGCCGGCGAAGAAACCGAAGAGAATGCCGGGTGCCACCACATAGTGAAAGTGGCCGATCACATAGTAGGTGTCGTGCAGGTGGAGATCCGCCAGATTGAAGGCCAGTGGCAATCCGGTGAGGCCACCGATGCCAAACATCGGGATGAAGGCGCAGGCCCACAACATCGGCGGGGTGAAACGGATCGAACCACCCCACAGCGAGATGAGCATGGCGGTGATGATGACCACCGATGGCACCGAGATCAGCACGGTGGTAGTCTGGAAGAAAGTGGAAACGGCGGCCCCCATGCCGGTCATGTACATGTGGTGAGCCCAGACGATGAAGGAGAGAAAGCCGAGCACGAGGACTGAATAGACCATCGACTTGTAGCCCCAGAGCGGCTTGCGGGTGTTGGCGGGAATGATTTCCGCCACACAGGCGAAGGCGGGAAGCAGGAGTACATAAACCTCCGGGTGGCCGAGGAACCAGAACAGGTGCTGGAACAGCAGCGGCGAACCACCGCCCGAGAGATCGGCCAGGCCCTCGCTCTTGGTGAACAGGCCGGATGGCATGAAGAACGACGAGTGAACGACGCGGTCCATCAACTGCATGATGCCTGCGGCTTCGAGTGGCGGGAAGGCAAGCAACAGCAGGAACCCGGTGACCAGCATCGACCACACAAAGAACGGCATGCGCATCCAGGTCATGCCGCGGGCGCGGAGATTGATGATGGTGGTGATGAAGTTCACCGAACCGAGGAGCGAGGAGGTGATTAGGAAAACCAGGCCGATGAGCCATTGCGTCTGCCCGGCCAGCCACTGGTTGACCACCTGGCCATCGGCGAATCCGGCGAGCGGCGAGTAATTCGTCCACCCGGACTTAGCTGCGCCGGATTCCATGAAAAATGAAGAGCACATGATCAAGCCACCGAGAAGATAGACCCAGTAACTTGCCATGTTCAGGCGCGGGAAGGCCATGTCCGGAGCGCCGATCTGCAGCGGAGTGACATAGTTTCCGAAGGCTCCGAAGCCGAGCGGCACGATGCCGAGGAACACCATGATCGTGCCGTGCATGGCACCGAACATGGTGTAGGTCTCGCCGGTCACCTTGCCATCCTGCAGCCAGCGGGCTTTCCAGCCATCGGTGAAGATCCAACTCATCCACTCCGGCAGCGGTTGGTGCGGGTAGGCGATGCTCCAGCGCATCACCATCATCAGGTAAAATCCGAAGGCCAGGAACAACATCGCCGTGATGCCATACTGGATGCCGATCATCTTGTGATCGGTGGAGAAGACGTATTTCCGGATGAATCCGGGATCGTGATGATGATCGTCGTGATGGGCATCGGGCCCAGAATGGGTGGTGGCGTGAGCGCTCATGGTTCCGGCGTGCGGCGTTGGTTAATCCAAAAGATGGAAAGTGAATAGCAGAAAACGCGTGGTCAGTTCTTCATATCCGGGATCACGCTGAAAGATTGGGCTGATGGATTACTGGTGAAACGTGAAACGTTGGGGTGGGGCAGTTGGGACGCGGGAGCATGGCTGGCGGGTGTGCCGGGAATCGGCGGACTCAGGGAGTGGCCTCGGCGACCGGAGCCAGCGTGATAGGGTCCACCATGGACTTGGGATCCAAGGCATCTCCAGGCAGTGCCTTGAGGTGATCGGCGGTGAGTTCCTCGGCGGTGACTTGCTGGCCAGCCTTGGCGCGCTTGTCGGAAATTTCCATGGCGGCCTTGGCCATCTCCACGGTGACGACGTCGCCGGTGGAGTTGCCGAAGTTGTTGCGCACATAGGTCATGATGCCGGCGAGGTCTTCGGGGCTGAGACCTGCGCCTTGGGCGGCCATGCCGCCGGCACCGCCATAGGTTTTGCCGGTGCTCATCGGGCCCTGCAGGCCGTTAAGGATGATCATGGCGAAACGTTCGGTTTCACCGTTCACCCATGCGGACCCGACGAGGGATGGGAAATTCGCGCCATCGCCCTTGGCATCTGCTCCGTGGCAGCCATTGCACTTCACAGAGTAGATTTTGGAGCCCCGGGTCATGAAGGCGGCGAGCGCCTCCTTGGGTTGGGGGCCGGTTTCCACCGCGCCCGGCGGCGGAGTGCGAACATAGCCTTCCTGGAAGACGGCGGTGTAGTTGAACAACTTGCCGGCACCGCCAAGGATGCCACCGGCGATCAGGAGAACCACGCCACAGGCGGAAAGCACCCACAGGGAAATCGGCTCGGAGCCGTTGCTGGCGATCCTCTTTTCGCGGGCAGCGGCCGCGGCTTCGCGCGCCACGCGGCCATGGACCTCGGTCACGTTGATCGAGTCCTCAAGATCGGGTTTCTGGGTGGGCGGAGACATGTCGGAACGTGGATGGAATGATGGGAAATTCAACTCTTGTCGTCCTTTTTCGCGGGAGTGAAATTGAGGGCCGCCGGAACCGGATGGTCCTTCTTGAGCGAGAGCAGATAAGAGACCAGGACTTTGGCGTCGGAGCTAGGCACCAGTTCGAAGCCGGGGCCGACATCGATTGGGAGCGCGTCAGCCGAGGGATTGCCTTTCACCTCGCGTTTTTCGAACAGGAATGGATGGGGCGGACAGGTTGAATTCCAGAGTTCCGGATTCGCGCGGGGATTGTAGAGGTGGGAGAAGAGCCATTGTTCCGGGTTGGTTCCCTTCGACCGGAGGGATTCGATCCGGCGGCCGAGATTCGACAGGTCCGGACCCATCCGGGTGAGCCCGATCTGGGCGAAAGCCTCGCCATTGAAGTCATAGGCATTGGTTTCGCGGCGGGTGTCACCACGGTCCGGATCATTCTTCAAACCACCCCAGTCCGCGCGGTAAAGGTCGTTGCCCGCGTAGGTCGGGCGCACCACTTGGGTGTGGCACAGGTAACAACCGTTCTCGGCATAGACTCTCGCGCCATTTGTCACGCGTCCGCTGCGTTTGGGATAGAAAATACCCGTCGCGCCATCCGCCGCCTCGGACAACGTGATGGGGGCGAGGTCGCGCATCTTTAAGTAGGGAATCACGATGATGGCCAGCCATGCCACGCCAAAGCTGGCGGCGAGACCGAGGATGAAGGTGCGGAGGCTCATTGGGAGAAGATTTGAAATTTGAAATTTGAAATTTGAAATTCCATGTCAGTGGGCGGTGGCGTGTCCGGGGCCGGCGTTATCGATATCGCCCTCCTCGCCGTGCGGGTTCGCGCCGTGGCTGCGAACCAGAAGGGTGGGGTGGGTGCTGCGGCGGCCGAGGCGAAGCCACATCAGCGTGAGGTGGATGAAGAAGAAAATGTTCGAGAACAGGATAAGGCACCAGGCGAAGGTGATGGCGACCGCGTAGGGGTAGGCACGGGCGGCGGCACCGGCCCACGGTTGCTGCCAGTCTTCCTGGCCGACACCCTGTTGAAGTCCGCCGAAGAGCGCGACCAGTGCGACGGTGATGATGCCATACACCGAAAAAAGGAAATGCACCTTGATTAAGCGGCGGGACAACCACTCGCGGCAGGTGATTCGCGGCACGATAAAGTAAGTGGCACCGAACATCACCAGGCTGAAAAACCCGTAGAGGCCGAGAATATCAAAACCGTATCCGGAGAGCGAAAACTGGGTGAGGGGAAGCGACGATTCCGGCAGGTTGAGCAATACTGCGGCGATGGCGAGCACGATCAGGCCGGTCATGCCCGCAGCGGTAAAGCGCAGTGCGGGACTGCCCGCAAGTGTTTCGGGGCAGGCCGCCATCGTGCGGATCGTGTTGACGGCTGCGGCACAGGCCGGAACGAACATCAATGCCGTGGCCGCCGCGCCAAGATAAGGCAGGAAGTATGGGATGGGCGCACCGGCGAGTTTCTGCATGCCGGCCCAGGGAGCGATGATCGCCAGCGACCAGAACCCGAGTTTCGCCAGCGAGTAACTGTAAACCGGCCGACCCGTCACTTTCGGGGCGAGATAATAGGCGGTGCCAAGCGCGACCGGGGTGAAGAAAAGGAAGATCAGCCCGGAGCGGAACCATGCGTTGATGCCCGCAGCCATTACCGGGTGACCGGGGAGGCAGTGGAGCAGGGTGTTGGCTGTGATGTAGATCCACGGAAACCAGATCATCGCGGCGAGAAGATACCACTGGGAAATATACACATGGCCTTCAGGACGGACGCGAAACTGGATGAAGGAGCCGATGAGGATGGCGAAATAACTCACGAGCAGGACCGGCCAGGCGAACGCGGGAAACTCCATCCATGGCATCCCGGTGCCATGGCCGGAAAGGATGCCCGCCACCCCGAGGCCGACGCCGAGGTTCCAGACGTGGCCGGCAGTGAGAATCGTGCCGGCCATGGTGCATTCCTTGCGCGAAAGCCTGGCCATCAGCCAAATGATCATGGCGAAGGCCGCCTGCATGCCCCAGCCATAGACCAGCGCGTTGAGATGGGCGGGGAACACCCTGCCATAAGTCAAAAACGACCAAGAGGAGAGAAAACCGGGACTGTGCACCTTGGCGGAGGCGATCACTCCGAGGAAGATCGAAACCGCAAGCCAGGCGGCTCCGCTGGTGAGGAAAAACATCACCGGGTGGCGCAGCGAACGGTCAATCCCCGCGCGCAGCAGCGCGTCCTGATCATGGGTGGTGGAAGTGATGGCAGACATCGATGTTGAAATAGGAAAATGGAAAAATCAGGGCTTGATCAATTCTTCCACGGTGAGTTGTGGCTTGCCGACTTCACTGCGAAGCGCGGCCACCTGTCCGGGTTTCACGGCGGGTGCCTTGTTGCCGAAACTGTTGCGGACGTAGGTCAGAACCCCCGCGATCTGCTCGTCGGTTTGGTAGGCCATCGCGGCCATGCCGACCGGGAACTTGTATTCGGTGCCCTTCACCGTGATCGGGCCCTGCAGGCCGCGGAGCTGGATGCGGATCAGGTTGGAGACCGGGCCGGTGACCCACTCGGACCCGGCAAGCGGCGGTGCGATCGGTCCACCCTCGCCATTCTGGCCGTGGCAGGCTGCGCAAACCATGAACTGGACTTTGCCGATTGCCATGACTGCGGGATCGATCGGCTCGTCCATGGCGGGGGCCGCATCGATGGCCGAGGTGTCCACGGCGGGAGCGGCGGCGAGTTTTTCGGCGGTGGGCGAGCCCGGGACGACTTGATCGGGTTTCTCGACGGCAGCGGGTTTGGAAGTGGCGAGTTTCGCGGCGACGGCGGGGATCGCCGCCTCAATGGCTTCCTGCGGCAGACTGGCGGCTTGGGCGGCATCCACCTTCGCCTTGATCTCATATCTCGGCACGGCGGCGGCGTCCTCAAGCGTCGCCACGGGCTTGCGGGTGAGGAAAATGATCACCGCCAGCAGCGGGGCGAAGATCAGGAAGCTGCCGATGCCCCACCAGAAGGTGATGAAGCGGATGATCGGATTGTCGCGATTGGGGTCCATGTGCGGGAAAAAAAGATCAGTTGGAAAGATTGGCGGACTCCAGGATGCGCGGGTCGCGGTTGGGATAGAGCGAGTGCTGGCCGATCGCGCGCAGCAGGAAGAACAGGAAGGCCGCGCCGATGGTGACGAAGGCGAGAATGTCACCCCAGAAGGCACCGGGAATGGAAACCTGGATGTCGCCGAAGACCTCGTGATTGATATTGCCAAGCGAGATGCCGCGCTCGGGGATGGAAATCAGATAGTGGTCGAGCACGTGCATGGCGAGCGTGTAGGCGGCCATGATCGAGAGCCATTTCGGGTTCCGTTTGAGCCATGCCTGGAGCAGGATCACAAAGGGCACGACGAAGTGGCCGAAGACCAGCGCGATCATCGCGGTGTTCCAGTTGCCGGTGTTGCGGATGAGGAAATACGAGGTCTCCTCGGTGATGTTGGCATACCAGATCAGGAAATACTGCGAAAAGGCGATATAGGCCCAGAACACCGTGAAGGCGAACAGCAGCTTGCCCATGATGTGGAAGTGCTCGGGACCGGTGACGTGCTTCAGGTGGCCCTGGCTCTTCAACCAGGCGCACACGAGGATGATCACCGCCATCGAGTTGAGGGCGGAACCGGCGAACAGATAGACGCCCCACATGGTGGAAAACCACTTGTAATCGAGTCCCATCATGAAGTCGAAACCGGTGAAGGTGATGGTCAGGGCGAAAATGATGAGCGTGTAGGTCGAGTGGAAACGTGCCTTGAAAAGACGGGCGGTGCCGGGATTCGGATCCGTATCCTGGGCGACGGAGAGTTTCCGCAGACCGATGATCACCAGGCTGAGGCCCACGCCCCAGAAGATGACGCGGCCATACCAGAACGGCAGGTTCATGAACCAATACTTGTTGTAAAGCAGGTGGTCGTGGTGGTGGAGGTATTCCTTCACGTCGCCAGTGGCGGAGCGGTGGGTGTTCATCCACTCATAGAGGTATTGCTGCACCTCCGGGCAGAGCAGCGGAATGCCGAAGAGGAACATCCACGGGTAAGTGGAACCGAGGTTCTCGAAGGTGCGGCGCACGGACGTGCCCCAGCCGGAGTTGGAGACATTGTGCAGCAGGGTCCAGAAGCAGCCGCCGATGGAGAGGGTGAGGAAGAAGTAAAACGCGAACACCCAGGAGTAGGCAAAGGAGCCGCTGATTTTCGCCGGTGCGAAGAACAGCAGATAGAGGCTGATGATCGTGCCGACGGCAGCCATGCCCATGGCGATGGCTTTCACCCGGGCAACTTTCGAGTTGTCGAGGTAATCGCCGTCGATGGCGATGTCGGCGGAAGTGACGTGGTGGTGTGCCATTGCGATGGAAAATTATTTGGAGGATGCCTTGGCGGCTTGCAGCGTTCGGACGTAGGCGACGATGGCCCAGCGGTCGCGCACCGGGATGTTATAGCCGTAACCGCTCATCAGGCCCTTGCCGTTGGTGATGACTTCGTAGAGCCGTCCGTCCGGATAGGTTTCCTGCGTGAGGGCATTGAGTTTCGCGTTCGGGTTGGCGGCGACGGGCACGCCGTAGTTGGCGGTGATGCCGTTGCCATCGCCGGATATGCCGTGGCAGACCGCGCAATAGATGCCGAAGCGCTCCCTGCCGCGTTGGATCAGTTCCGTGGCATTCTCCGGCGTGAGACCGAGTTCTTCGGGCATGCCGTTGCCGTAATAATCGCCGACATGGCCGGTGTAATAATAACCGGTCTGGCCGCCGAACTCATACTCGGGAATACCGCCGATGACTTTCTCTCCCTCCGGATTGAAACCGCGCGGTTGGGTCTGGGCAACGGGGAGGCGGTCGCCCTGGCCATCGGCGAAGAACGGATCGGGTTTCTGCGCTTTGAGTTTGTCCTGCTCGTCCATGTCCGGGAAAATCCGGACCGGCGGCTTGGTGAACTTCTGGCCGCGCAAGCCGAAGATGCCGACGACGAGCAGCGCGATCAATGCGTAGGCGAGGAAGAAGTAGCGCATCGGTGATTTGAAATTTGAGATTTGAGATTTGAAATTCGCCCTCAGTCCTCTTCCTCGACGAGTTCGATATTGGCGCCGCCGATTTCGGCAAGAAGGTCGCGGGTGGAGTCGGGGCTGAATTTCGCGTCGCGGGCCTCGATGGCGATGAAGAAGCCGTCATCGGTGGCGCGGTGGAACTGCTTGCTGGCGAACAGCGGATGGTTGAGGCGCGGCAGTTGGATCAGCGCGAGCAGGCCGAAGAGCACGGTGAAACCGGAGAACAGGATCGTGAGCTCGAACATTACCGGAAAGAAGGCCGGGATGGTGAAGATGTTGGCGGGCTTGGCCTGCACGACGGTCGGATAGATGACGACCTGGGTGGAGTAGGCGAGGGTGAAGGCGGTGGCCGTTCCAGTCATGCCGCCGAAGAAGACGAACCATGGCAGGATCGAACGCTTGAGCCCCATCGCGCCATCGAGGCCGTGGATCGGATAGGGGGAGTAGCAGTCCCACTTTCTGAAACCTGCGTCGCGGATCTTTTCCGCCGCCTTGTAGAGGGCGGAAGCGCTTTTGAACTCGGCCAGGTAGCCGTAAACTCGTTTGCGGGTGGTGCTCACTGGAAAGAAGTTTTCAGTTTCAAGTTTTCAGTTTCAGGATTTCGCTTCGGCGAGTTCCTTCTGATAGGCGGGCTCGATGGCCACGCCGTGGTCGGGGTGGTGTTCCTTGTCGTCGAAATGCGGGTCGGCTTCGAGCTTCGTCCATTTCACCTCGGCAATGTTGATGCAGGGCAGGAAGCGCAGGAACAACATGAACAGCGCGAGGAACAGGCCGATGGTGCCAACAAAGAGCATCTGGTCCTGGGCGGATGGCGAGAAGGTCTTCCAATCCCCCGGCAGCCACATGCGGGCCAGGGTGGTGACGATGATGACGAAGCGTTCAAACCACATGCCGACGTTCACGCACATCGCCACGATCATGACCACCCAGAGGTTTTCCCGGCAGGCCTTGAACCAGAATACCTGCGGCGACAGCACGTTGCAGCTCATCATGGCCGCGTAGGCCCACCAGTAGGGGCCGGCGATGCGGAACTTGAAGGCGTCCATTTCGTAGATCGCACCGGAATAGAACGCGACGAAGAGTTCCATCAGATAGGCATAACCGACGATCGTGCCGGTGAGCAGGATGATCTTGGCCATGTTGTCGATGTGCTTCATCGTGATCAGGTCCTGCAGCCCGTAAATGAAGCGGGCTGGGACCATGATGGTGAGCACCATCGCAAAGCCGCCGAAGATGGCTCCAGCGACAAAGTAGGGCGGGAAGATGGTGGTGTGCCAGCCGGGCACCACCGAGGTGGCGAAGTCGAAGGACACAACCGAGTGCACCGAGAGCACCAGCGGCGTGGAGAGCGCGGCAAGCAGCAGATAGGCCATCTCATAGTGGCTCCACTGGCGGTTGCCCCCGCGCCAGCCAAGGGCGAAGATGCCGTAAAGGATCTTGCGCAGGCCGGGCTTGCAGCGGTCGCGGATGGTGGCGAGATCCGGCACCATGCCCAGGAACCAGAAGATCAGCGAGACGGTGAAATAGGTCGAAACCGCGAACACGTCCCACAGCAGCGGCGACTTGAAGTTCTGCCAGATCGCATTTGCATTGGGCACCGGGGCGAGGAACCAGGCGAACCACACGCGGCCGACGTGGAAGGCCGGGAAAATGCCGGCGCAAATCACCGCGAAGATCGTCATCGCTTCGGCCGCGCGGTTGATCGAGGTCCGCCAGTTCTGCCTGGTCAGGAAAAGAATCGCGGAGATGAGCGTTCCGGCGTGGCCGATACCGATCCAGAACACGAAGTTCACGATCGGCCAGCCCCACATCACGCGGTTGGTGTTGCCCCAGATGCCGACGCCGGTGGAAACGAGGTGGAACAAGCCTCCGCCTACGCCGATGGCGGCGATCAGTGCTGACGGGATGAAGAGCAGCCACCAGAGCAGCGGTTGTTTGTTTTCAACGACGCCGCAGACGCGCTCGGTGATCCAGTGAAAGGAACGCCCGTTGAGGATGAGTTTTTCGCGCTCCAGCACCGGGAGTTTGACTCCCGTGCGGGTGTCCGGCGCGGATTGGGTGGTGGATGCCATGGAAGTGTGAAAGGAGGGTCGTTAGCAAAGGCGGACGGAGACGCAAGACGCAAGACGGCAAGACTCAAGAGGGAAGAATGCGCTTCCCTTGTGTGATCCAGTGGCGGTGCTGATTGTCGGTTTCATGCTCTTCTCTTGCTTCTTGTGTCTTGAAGTCTTGTGTCTATCAGACCATGTGGATGGTGGCCTTGCCGATGTATCTGGCGTCCGGCATGTCGGGATTCGGATTCTTGACACGGGCCAGGTAACTGGTGCGCGGGCGGGTGCCGATGTAGTTGAGCAGGTCGTAGTTGCGCTCGATGTGCTTGCTGCGGACCAGCGCTGAACTTTCCCCATCGAGCAGGTTGCCGAAGGTGATGGCATCGGCGGGGCAGGCTTCCTGGCAGGCGACTTTCACCGAGTCCACCGGGATGCGCAGGGTGTTTTCGGTGACCTCCATCTCGGTGGACGGCTTGCCGGCGACGAGCGCTTCCTGCTTCTGGCCGCGCTTCTGGCGGATGACGGAGTCCTTGAGGCGCTGCACGCAGTAGGTGCACTTCTCCATCACACCGCGCATGCGGACGGTGACGTTCGGGTTCTTCTGCAAGTGATCCGGATCGCCGACGGCCTTCACGCCGAGGGGGCCTTTGTAGAGATTGTGTTTGATCAGCGGGTTGCGCTTGTTGTAATCGAAGAAATTGAAGCGACGTGCCTTGTAGGGGCAGTTGTTGGCGCAGTAGCGGGTGCCGATGCAGCGGTTGTAAGCCATTGCGTTGAGGCCGTCCTGGGTGTGCACGGTGGCGTTGACCGGGCAGACGGTCTCGCAGGGAGCGGACTCGCAATGAACGCAGGCGACCGGTTGCGGAACGAGCGCCGGATTGTCGGGATCGAAGGTGTTGTCCTTTTGCGTCGCAAAATACCGGTCCATGCGGATCCAGTGCATTTCACGGCCCTTTGCGACCTGTTCCTTTCCGACGATCGGGATGTTGTTCTCCGCCTGGCAGGCGACGAGGCATGAATTGCAGCCCATGCAGGCGGAAAGATCGATGGCCATCGCCCATTGGTGCAGCGGGTCGTTGATAAGGTGCTGGGCCTTGCCATCGGGGCCTGGATTCCATTTGGCCGAGCCTTTCGGCTTGTAAAGATAGATATTCGGCGGGGCGTGGGAGTCGTTGCCCTGCTTCTTGACGTTGGCGAGTTGGGCCTTGAAATCGCCCTTCTCGTCGTCCGATTCGATCGTGGATACTTCGCGGGCCAGCGCACGGCCATACATCGCGCTGTGTTCCTGAACGAGGGCCACCGAGTAGCGTTTGTCGGTGAGTTTGACGGTCGCGCCGGTGGCGAAATAGGCGGTGGCGGCGTTGCGCAGCGGATAGGCGTTGAAGCCGCGGTTGATGCCGACGAGGCCGACGTGGGTTTGATTGGCGGGCTTGCGGCCGAGTTCGTCGTCCTTGTCGAACGCCTGGCCATAGCCGAGCGGAATGATGAGGGTGTTTTCGGCCTGGCCGAAGGAGACGAGCACCGGGATTTCAAGCGAGCGGCCGCTGACCGTCACCTCAATCATGGGCTGCTTGCGGTTTTCGCCTTCACCGTCCGGGCCGACATCGGCGAATTTGCTCTCGACGCCGAGGATTTTGGAAACCGGTTCGGGTTCGATGATCAGGTCGTAGATACCGAGTTCCTTGGCGGTCTTGGGCGCGATCAGCGCGGCATTGTCCCAAGTGAGTTTGGAGATCGGATCGGGAGCTTCCTGGAGCCAGGCATTGTCGATCCAACGGCCGTCATGCACCGAGGCGTCGGTGGCGAAAATCACTTCGAGAGCATCCTTGCTGGGTGCCGCAGCGAAACTTTCGCCGGCAAGCGGGCTCACGGTAGGTGAGGCAAGCGGATAGGATGAACCGGCGAGGAATCCATCGCGCAGGAGTTTTTTCCATTCGGTCAGGCCTTCTCCACCGAGTGCGGCAAAGGTTTTGCGGACATGGTCGTATGCAGGTGAAGGGGCTCCCTTGTCACCTTCGCCATCGAGAAGTTTGCCGTCGTCCGAGAGCAGCGCGGACAAGATTTCCAGCTCGGAAACGCAGTTTGGATAGAGCGGCAGGATCATCGGTTGCACCACGGTATAGATGCCGCGGGCGCTGCGTGCGTCCGACCACGATTCGAGGTAGTGGGCGGCGGGGATGTGCCAGGTGCAGGCATGTGCGGTGGCGTGGGTGCGATCACCGAGGTGGACGCTGGTTTTCACCTTGGCCAGCGCCGCGGCGAAATCGAGATCCGCCGGTGCATCGTAAACCGGGTTGGAAGGCGTGAGCAGGAACAGCGTGTCGATGGCACCCGCGTCGATGTCCGCTGTGAGGGCGGCGAGGGTGCCGAGGCCGGTGACTTCGGTTTGCACGGCGAGCAGGGGCTTGCCCTCGCCGATGTTACCAAGCGCCAGATTGATCGCCATGGCGATCTGGTGCACGGCTGGCGATTGGCGGGAGCCGACAAGCACCATCGACTTGCCGGCGTGGGCCTTGAGATCGGCGGCCATGGCCTTGATCCACGCCAGGTGCTTGGAATCGGTCACTTCCGGAGTCTCCACGATGCCCACGACGCCAAGCTCGCGGGCGATTTGGGCGGCGACGAGGGCCACTTGGCTGGCGGCGACGCGCAGGCGGTGGTCCGCCATGCCGCCGGTGAGCGAAAACGCAGCCTCTACCGCGTAGAGACGGTTCATTTTACCGGCGTCCGGTTTGCGCTCGTAGGACTTGCCCTCCGGTTTGCGACGGTCGAAAAACGGGGTCACCGGGCCTTGCGGGTCGGTTCCGGCAAAATCACAATCGAGCGCGAGGATGCGGTCCGCCTTGGCGAAATTGGCGACGATTTTCCTGCCGTCACCCAGCGCTGCGGCCGAGTCGCCGGTGAGCGCTTCATACTGATAGAACTTCGCGGCGGGAAACTTCGCGGCGATTTCCTTGGCAAGGCGTGTGCGTGTCGGACTATCGTCAGCACCGAAAAGAAAACCGATCTTCGCCGACTCCTCGGTGGCGATCGCCGCGATGGCGGCATCGAGCTCCGGGCGCTTGGCGGGCTTGCCGGATTTGAGGACCTGGCGCGAACGCGAGGGCGAGTAGAGGTCGAGGATGGAGGCTTGGGCAAAGGCATCGGTGCCTTCCGCGTCCGGGTGGAGATGGTTGGGGGCGAGCTTGGTGGGGCGGCCCTCGAAGGTGGTGACCACCAAGGGAGTCGCGCCGTGGGCGCGCGGCATGCAGGAGGCGTAGTAGGTCGCCTTGCCGGGGATCACCCACTCGGGGGCCTTGGTGTAGGGAACGATGTAGGTTTCGGGGCGGCGGCAGGCGGCCATGCCGAAGCCCGCGAGCGCGGTGGACGCGCCCATCAGCTTGAGGAACGAGCGGCGCGAGGTTTCCGCATCGGATTCATCGGCCATCTCGGCGGCTCCCTGCGGGAATTCCCGATCCAGCCATTCGCGGAAGGCGGGGCTGTCCTCAAGCTGGCCCGCACTGCGCCAGGAAACGGTGGTTTCGCCGGCGGGAACTTCGGGGTGATACCAATTGCGCTTGCTCATGTCTGACTGCGGAAATTTTTAGGAAATTGAAAAACGGGAGAATGAATCAATGGTGGCAGGTGGCGCAACTTTCCTTCGGATTCACTTGGAACTGCTCCTTGAGCTTGAGGCCGAGGTCCTGGGTGGTCTTCACGCTCTGGTCCTTGGCATATTTGGCCACATCCGCATCGCCGTAGTTGAAGTTGTAAACCTCTTCCAGCGGGCGGAGGGAGTTTTCCGGTGCCCGGTGGCATTCAAGGCACCAACCCATCGAGTGCGGCTGGTCCTGCCACACCACTTCCATCTTGTGCACGTCGCCGTGGCAACTCTGGCAGGAAACCCCGCGGTTCACGTGGGCCGAGTGATTGAAATAGACGTAGTCCGGCGACTTGTGAACGCGCACCCACTCGATCGGTTTGCCGTCGTAACCCGGGAATGCCGGGTCCATCGACCGGTGCAGAGGCTCGAGTTTCGCGCTGTTGCGCTGGACGTGCTGGTGGCAGTTCCAACAAGTGTTGCCGGTCGGCACGTTCGAGTGGCCGGAGACCTCGACAAAGGAGTGGCAGTAGCGGCAGTCGAGACCGAGTTGATCCACGTGGATCTTGTGGGAGAAGGGAATCGGCTGCGACGGCTGGTAGCCCACCGTCAGGGTTTTGGGAGTCGCGTAGTAGGTGAAGGCGAGCGCGACACCCGCCGCTGCTGATCCGGCGCAGACGGCAATTTTGAGTGGTAGAAGATTGGACCAGCGGGGAAAAATGTTTGCCATGACAAGGGCGTTGCAGTGCAGGGAACAGTGAGAGGTGCCGGAACGAATCACATGCCCTTTCAGAGCAATGTCGGGCACGCCTCGCGGCGCGGGGAGGATGCAAACGAAAGTCGTTCTTGCAATGGAAAAAAGAAAATTTGCCGGGGCTGCGAAGAGAAAATCAGCCAGAAATCGCCATTTTTGACGATGCACCAGCACGGCGACGGGTCCATGACGACTCGTCGGTTGTCCCACCTGTGGGATTTTTTTCTCCGGACTTCAGGATGGAGCGTCAGATTTCTCCGCCGTCCGGGTCCTCCCCGCAGTGGCTCGTGCAGCAGCCATCCTTGCAAAACCAATAGATCCCGGCGGCGATGAGGCCGACCACCACTGCCCCGCCGACCCATGCCGTGGCGGGTTGATGCATCTGATCACGCAGAGCGCGCAGATGTTCGGCCGAATAGACCTTGCCAGCGGCAAGCCGGTTCCTCGCGGAGTCCGCCAAGCCCCGGGCTCCGGCTGGCAGCGTGTGACGGGCGGTGTGGGAGAACAAGTGGCCGATGTCCTGACGGAGCAGGGAGACATCCTCGCTCACTCGGGAAAGCAGGTCATTGGTACGGGGGTCTTGGAATGGTGCTGAGTTCATGGTTTCATGGGTGGCGTTGATCCACATGGCAATTTAGGCGTGCGGGGCGAAAACTGCAAGTGTCCGTCCGCTGAAATGTCCGTGCGGCCGTCCGACGACCCCTGCAACTTGTGCCATGGCACACCGCATCCGGTGAGGTCCCACTGGAAACATCCGCTGGCGCAATTCCTCCACTGGCGTTGTGTTTCTAGCTGGCAGTCCGCTTGCTCCATCAAGGCGCTCTTTCCCAGCAACTCCCTCCCGGCCGTGGTCGGGGAAAGACATCGATGAAATCGCGCTTTGTCATAAGAGCTGCTGATGGGATCACGGCCCACTGGAGAGGAGTGTCGATACGGGCAAGAGGGCAGGGGAGCGGGGGGGGGCGAAATGAACGGATTTTTGATCATGACAGCGAGGTTCACGGCTGCTTGACTGACAGCAATTCATTCGGCATGCCCCAACAGGTTTTCGGAAGTCTTTCCGATCCGACCGGGGGCGGCAGCGTCTTTCAAGCGCCC
>JBGSUP010000232.1:0-3122 GCA_041753485.1 Akkermansiaceae bacterium | reverse complement strand
AGCAGGCTTCGGCGCGGGCGAGATCGCCGGCCCGGAACGCCGCGAGGCCTTCCTGATAGATCCGCAGATAGTCCGCGCCGCGCTTCCGCACCGCATGGTCCGGATCGGCGCGATGGCCGAGGATCTCGTGCACGACGACTCCTCGCGATTTGCCCTTCAGCACGAAACTGCCGATCTGGCGGCTGAGAAAACGTTCCGGTTCCACGCACTTGGCAAGCACGGTTTCGGACACAAGGATGGAAGTCCCGAGCATCTTGTTGAGCCCTTCAAGCCGGGCGGCGGTGTTCACGGAGTCGCCGACCACGGTGTAGTCGAAGCGCCGGCTGCTGCCGAGATTTCCTGCGAGCACCAGGCCGTGATGGATGCCCACGCGTGTTTCGAGCACCTGCTCGATGGTGCCGGCGGGGGTCTCCAGCGTGACCGGTGTTTCACCCGCCAGTTGCATCTGGATGGCGGCTTCAATGGCGCGTTCGCACTCGCGGTCCACCTTGAGCGGAGCTCCCCAGGTGGCGAGAACGGCATCGCCGATGTATTTGATGATGGTGCCCTGGTTGTCGAGAATACCTTCGGTCGCTGACTCGAAATAACAGATGAGCGCCTTCGAGAGGGCCTGCGGAGGCAGGCTTTCGGACATGGTGGTGAAGTCCGCGAGATCGCTGAACAGGATGGTGACTTCCAGTTCCTTGCCGCCAAGGTCGAGGCTTACCTCATCGTCATCGATCTGGCGCGCTTGTTCCTCGGACATGTAGGATTTGAATGCACGCCGCAACTTCCAGCGGGCGGAATACTCGATGATGTAGTGGGCACCGAGCGAGAGTCCGGCAATGAGCGGCATCTGCCCGAAGGCCGGGATGGTCCAGAGGAAAAGCGATTGGCCTAGCTGGTGGCAAAGGATGCCGGTCACAGCTACTCCCGCGCCGAGTGCAAGGCAAAGCGGAATCCCGCGAATCGGTGACAGCAGGCATGCGGCCGCGGCAAGTACGAACGCGGAGATCAGGATCGGATAGAATTCCAGGTTGTTCGCTAGCCGCCGGAGTCCGCTGTCTTCGAGCAGATTCGCGATCACCGTCCCGTGAATTTCCACTCCCGGCGTAGATGATTCTTTCTCCGGCTCAAATACCCGCCGCACCTGGGAATACGGCGTGGCAAAACTGTCCTTTCCGGCTCCCGACAGCCCGCTCTGTTGTTTGGCACCGACAATCACGATCTTGTCGCGGAACGCTCCCTCGGGAATGCTCCGGTCCAGGAGCACCCCGCCGTAGCTGTAGCCCGTGAGCGTGCCGGGAGGTCCGTAGTAGTTGATCAATTCCGTGCCGCCATCATCCGGCCGCGGCGACCCACCCCGCACCCGTTGCCTGACAAACTCCGCCAAGCTCGGCTTGTCGCCGAAGTCCGTAGGAATCGAGTGCCGCACCTGGCGGACCACACCGTCCGGATCCGTGGGGATCGCGGTCAAACCCCAACCCGCGGCCACGCGACGGAGATCGGGTGTTGCCAGCAAGAGAATCTCCTGGGAACCGGTCTCGCTTTCGGTGCGAACCCGTTCGCCGGCGAGCACCACGTTGCCGTGCTTCCGGATCGCCGCGGCAAGCACGGGGTCCTGTTCCGGATTCTCGTCGTGGAAGAGGATGTCGAACACGATCACCCGCGCACCTTCTTCGCCCAAGCGTTCGATCATCCGTGCGTGCAAGCGCCGGTCCCACGCCTGGGCAAGCGGTTGGTCGAGGTCGTTGTGCGACGCTTCGTCGATGTAAACCAGCACCACGTCTTTCGGCGGCGGATGCTCTCCCACCACGAACGGCAGATCATAACTCGCGCGGCGCAGGCCCTGGCCGAGATTGAGCTGCCATAACATCAAGCCCCAGACGAAACCGATCAGCGCGATGACCAGCGCGGCGGCCAACCGTTTGCGGCCACGGGTCCAGCGCTTTTTCCCGATCATGGTGCGGCAGGGATGTTGCGGTCGTGCGTGTATTCGACCCATGCAAAGCGCCGGGGTGAGGCGCTTTTGGGCTGCGTGTCGGTCACGCGCTTGTAGCCGTTGGTTCCGTCCGCCTTGGTGAAGGTCGCGAGCGTTTCCACATTCGTTGGAGGCAGGGTGTTGGATGCTTTGACCACGTAGCGAATCTTGTCGGCGGTGGAGCTGACATACACTTCGTATTCGGCGTGGGTGTTTTGCTGCGGAGCGGCGGCCATGCGCAGCGGCACGGGGTCGCTGCCGGATTCCGGATCACCGTCGATGGCGTATTCGACGAGCGCGGATTTCCCGTCGTTATCGCGGTCGTCACTATCGCTGGCGATCACCTCGTTCTGTTTCCACAGGTCATAACCGGAGAGCGGCTCGTAAACGACCGGCAGCGTGTTGGTTGCGCTGCGGGTGACCTGGGCGTTCGTGAAGGTCCGGGGTGGAGGTGTGGCATAGCCGGAAACGGCGGTGAACGTGACCGTGAAACTGGCCCAGTTTTCATTGAAGCCCACCTGCTGGGTCGGCTTCAGATTCGAGTAACCGGAGCCGGAATTCGGCGTCACCGACCAGCGCGCGGTCGGCAGGCTTTCATCTTCCGCTGTGGCGATGCTCACGGCGAGCGTTGTGAAGCCGCCGAGGCCGCCGTAGGTGACCAGCGAAGAGTTGTTATCGAGCACCTGGTCGTTGCCGGAGGCGGCGTCCTCGCCGTCCTTGATCATGCGGCCGACATCCACGTCGATCGCCCGATAGACCGCGCGGCCCTGGCCGGCTAACAGAATGGCGGCCGGATAGGAATTGGCGGAACCCTGCGGCTGGACGAAGAGCGCGCTGCCGCTGGCCCCGCCGTCGCCGAAAACCTCGCCGGTTTCATACAACTTCGGCGGCGAGTTGGCATCCAGCGGCGTGAGGGCGCTGCTGAAGAGTTTTTCGAACATCCGGCCGCGCAGTTCATAGGCCTGGCTGCGCTGCGGGTAGCCGAGCGCGTGCTTGTTCTCAGTGCCGGTCAGCCAGTTGCGGGCGGCCGAGCTTTGCAGGAAATTCGCCGAACCGCCGTCCCATGTGGCTTCGTTGGCGAAATAAAGCACGGCGAAGTCCACCTCCTGGTCGTCGTCCGGGAGGTTCGCGACCGTGCCATCGACCGAGTCGGGCGCGACGA
>JBGSUP010000231.1:0-8870 GCA_041753485.1 Akkermansiaceae bacterium | reverse complement strand
GAGCTCGCACTCGGTCGCTTCCAGCGAACGGATCGAAGTCCGCAGTTCATCGCGCTCGGCGGTGAACTCGACGAAGCGCTTGTGGCCGAGGTGGGTGTCGAGGATCCGCACGTCACCGGCCAGGGCTTGGTAGCGGCGGGCTTTGGCGACCTGGCGGCGAAGCGAGTTCATCCGGCGCTCTTGTTCCGCGAGCACGTCGGACACCCGGAGCAGGTTGGCCTCGGTGTATTCGAGTTTGCGCAGCGCCTCCTTTTTCTCGCGCTTGAACTTGGTGATGCCGGCAGCCTCCTCGAACACCGCACGCCGCTCCTCGGGTTTCGAGGAAAGGATCTGGTCGATCTGTCCTTGCGCCATGATCGAGTAGGCGGTGCGGCCGATGCCGGTATCCATCAGCATGTCATGGATGTCCTTGAGCCGGCAAAGCGTGCCGTTGATCCGGTATTCGGACTTGCCATCGCGGAACACCCGGCGGGTGAGGGCCACTTCGTTGAAATCCACCTTCAGCGGGCCCTCGCAATCGGCCATCGTCAAGGTGACTTCCGCCATGCCGAGCGGCTTGCGTTTTTCGGTGCCGTTGAAAATGACGTCGGCCATTTCCCCGCCGCGCAAGGCCTTGGCCGAGGTCTCGCCGAGCACCCAGCGGATGGCATCGACGACGTTGGACTTGCCACAGCCATTGGGGCCGACGATGCCGGTGACACCTTCGGCGAATTCAAAGACGGTTTTGTCCGCAAAGGACTTGAAGCCGTGGATTTCGAGTGTTTTGAGATACATGCAGACAGGAGGTTGAAGTTTCGCCCGAGAGGGAAGTGGGCACCCAGAACACTAGCCGCTCTTCCAGCGCTCTGCAACCCACCAGCGGAAACGACACCGCATGCGGTATGAGTTTTGCTGGAGAAATACCAGATATTGAGGTTTCGGGTATTTTGGAAACCTAAACTACTTTGCAGAGCGCTGAGCCGTAACCCTGCAGTCGAGTGACAGGGTATGTTTGGCTCAGAATTTCACTCCGAGCGACAGCAGCAGGGCGTGGCTGGTGAAGTCGTAGGTGCCGTCGCCGTTCTGACCCGCGAAGCTGCCGGGCTGGGATGGCGGGCTGCTGCCGGTGACCTCACGCTTGGGCGCGAAACCATATTGGTAGCCGAAATCCACGGTGTAGCGTGACCATTGGCGGCCGACGCCGAGGGTGAAAAAATGGCGGTCGAGATCAGCCACCGTCGGGCTGTAGAATTTGGAAAGCATCGAATTCTCGTTGAACAGATAACCGGCGCTCGCATACCAGCCGCCATCGAAATGACGGGTTGCGCCGAGTTTGAGGATCCAACTGTCCTTGAATCCGAGTCTCACGGGAATGTCCTGCCTCACTGGGAACGGCGGCTTCTCCCGCTGGTAAATGGTGGTGTCGGAAATCGAGCTCCAGTTGGAATAGTCCGCATTGAACTCGATGTTCCACCGCTCGGTCGGACGATAGGAAACGCCGAAAATGGCGGCGTAGGGGAAATCCAGATCCATCTCCGCCGGCACTTCGGTCTCCCGGACGATCGTCGGATAGTTCAAAATGGTCGTCTTGCCGTCGAAGTTCATCCGGGCGCCGCTGCGGTAGGTCGCACCCAGCGACCACTGGTCGTTTATTTGCCAGAGCAGGCCCAGGTTGTAGCCCGTGGCGACGGAGTCGCCCTCGAACTCGAAAAAGTTCAGCAAGGGCTTCTCCCGGCGTCGCAGGCCCTGATTGGTCGAGAGGCTCGCATCATCATACATGGCGCCAATGGCAAACGAGAGGCCGGGCCGGATTTCGAGCGAAAGCACCGGGTTGACGCGGAGATAGGTCAGTTCGCTGTCGATCGCCACGGTGCGGAAACCCGTGTCCTGCGGCCAGGCGACGGCGGCACCGTAGGGCGCATACACCCCGAGGCCAAAGGTCACAGGTGATTCGGGAATTCGGTAGGTGTAATACAGCTGCGGTGCCAGGGCATCCTTTTCTTCAATCTCGTAAGTCTCTCCGGCATTGGCGCGGCCCTCGGGCGCGACATAGGTCGGATCAAAATACAGCGCGTAGGCACCCAGCCGGATTTGGTGCCCATCGAGCTGGCTGATTCCCGCCGGATTGTAGTGGATGGCCGAGGGATTGTCCGCCGTGGCGGCGAAAGCCTCGCCCCGCGCCGCAGCGAATGTGTCCTGGCTCACCAGTCGGAAGCCATTCGCCATTAAAGGATTGGAGAGGCATGCAAGCAAGGGGATGGCGGCAATGCAGCGGAAATCCATGGGGATCGAATGGGAGTAGGGCGAATTGTAACGGAAAATTTGACAACAAGAGTTTGCCAAATTTCAGATTTCGTTGATAATTTGCGCCGTCAGACCGGTCAAGCAAGATTTGTTTTTAAAATTCCCCGCCATGGAGACAAAATTTTCGATCCTCCACACCCTCTCGTTGCTGGTGTTGATGGCGCTGTGTTTTCCGCTGTCGCAGGCTTCGGCAGGTTACACCTCGATTTATGTTTTTGGTGACGGGGTCTGCACGACGACACAAGACCCCTCGCCAGAGCCATCCAATCTTTATTTCGGCAGCCGTTTCTGCAACGGGCTCGTATGGGTGGAGGTGCTGTCGCAGACACGGGGGATAAATTACGCCCCGGCGAAGAATGTTTCCAAATATAAGAATTACAGCAATGTGATGGTCACCAGTGTCAACAACTTGGCTGCACCCGCCGATGCTGCGACATCACTCTTCATCGTTTGGTGTGCGAATGCCGACTTCGTGAAGTTCGTCTCCGAGGATGCGATTCCCCCTAACAACGCAAATTTGACTGTGTGGCAAGACGCCATCACCCAAACCGTGAACAACCACGTTACAGCGGTGAGCACGTTGCATCAAGACAAGGGGGCCAGGGTCATCATGCTTCCCACTGCGGCGGACATCATGAAGGTGCCGTTTTTTAATTTCTACGATTACGACAACAATCCCAATACCGACGACAAGGCATTCATCCGCGCTCGCGTCGGGGATTTTAACAACCAGCTGGCAGCCGCCATGAATAGCCTGGTGGCGGCAAATCCGGGGCTTACCATTGTCAGACCCGATGTGTTCACTTTCCTCGACCAAGTGCTGGGAAATCCCGTGGGATTCGGCATGATGAATCCTTTCCCGGATAATACGGCAATTGATCTGGAAAATCCTTGGACCGAGGGCAGTGACTTCGTTTTTTGGGACGATCAGCATCCGACTGCCAAGTTCCAAGCCGCGTTGGCGAACTTTATCAACAACGAGATTCCGCCGCTCGACACCGTGCCGCCGGTGATCACGCTTCCGGGCAACATCGTCAACGCGGTGACCGGCGCGGGGGGGGCAGTCGTGAATTTCACCACCTCGGCGGTGGATCTCGTGGATGGTCCGGTAGCCACCACGGCGGTGCCGGCAAGCGGCAGTGTGTTTCCGATTGGCACGACCACCGTGAACGTAAGTGCTTCTGACGCGGCGGGAAATCCAGCTAACGGCAGTTTCAAGGTGACGGTGGTGAACATGAACGGTCTGTTAAGAAACGTCACCATCACCCCTGCGGGCGCGGGATTACCGGCGATCTCCGGTTTGATCCAAGGGGGGCCGCCCTCGGGCTCGGTGATTCTCCAGGCATCCACCGATCTCGGGAAATCGGATCCCTGGCGTGATCTATCGACAATCATGCTGGATGCCAGCGGCAGCCAATCATTCGGACCGGTCCTCGACCCCCAAGGCGCCGGATTGAAGCGGGATTTTTTCCGGATCAAGCTACCACTCAGTCCGTGATTGGCACGGCCTCGGGGCCGCAGCGGTTTTCCCGTGGTGTGGACCTGGCCGTGACGGGTGCCCGTGAAAAGGATTTTCTCACGCGGAACGACTTGATTTGACCGGTGAGATCCACTTCAGCGTTTGTTCCCACCTGCGGCAGCTTCCAAAGGTTCGTCCACGGCGCGGTAGGTGGTTTTGCCCCTGGCATTGGTCAGGAAGATGATGTAGGTGCGGTTGGGATGTTCCAATGGCCAGCGGGTTGAGGCGATGGGTCGATCTCCTGATTCGCCGCGGGTGCTCATGGTGACGTTGTAGAAACTGTTGCGCAGTGGTTCGCTGGGGCGTGACTTGGCGGCGTTTCCTGCTTCGAGAATGAGCTCGGTGCCTCCGAGCTTCAGCGCGATGGTCTTGCCGGAGGCGTTGACGAAGAAGTAATCGCCCGGCTTGAACGAGTCGTCATCGAGCCTGACGACGAAGGGAGCGAAGCCGGCGGGTTTTTCCGGAGCCAGCAGGACGGCGAAGGACTTGCCTTCAGCGGGCAGTGTGATGCTGCAAAGCGGCACATTATTGTCAGGAGCCTTGAGCTCCGCCGAGCGCGCGGACAGCGCCATGGGTTCGGAAGGCGCGGAGGAGGGAAGATCGAACACGTCGGATTTGGAGTCTTTCGTTTCCAGGAAGACTTTGGCCGGCTCTTGGGAAACCTCGCAGGCAAGCAGGCGCAGCGTGATTCCCTTGCCGGCTTCACCAGCGGCTGCGGCCGTCGGCGCGGAAAAGGGCAAACTGATCACAGAGAGGAGAAGCAGTGGCAGGCGGAGTGTCATGACTTGATCGGGTTGGTGGTTTGCGGCAGGGACTTCATTCGGTTGCGGCCACTCGCGTCAGCTCCTCGTCAACCGCCTGATAGGTAAGACGTCCGGTGGCCGGGTTGCGGTAGAGGAACACGTAGCAGCGGCTCGCATCCCGGTGCGGCCACCGGGTGTTGGCGAAGGGACGGGCCTTGCCGTCGTCCGGCTGATAGAAAGTGACCTGATAGAAGGGTTTCTCACCGCGCGGCGGGGCCTTGGCGAACACCGCCTCGCGCGGCTTGATGAGCACTTTGTTGGCACCGAGTTTGGCTCCCAGAACGATCTCCGCGGCATTGAAGAACAGCACGCTGTCGGCACCGAAGCGGGATTCTTTCGCATTGACGACATGGACTTTGAAAGTGGCTCCAGCGGGCTCCAGCAGGATGATGAAATTGCTGCCCTCGGCCGGCAGTGCGACCTTGGCAACGGTGCGGAAACCGGACTCCTGTTTGGTGTCCGGCACGGCGAGGTCGAATTGACGGGTTGTGGGCTTGAAGGGCTCGCTGAGGCCGCGCGCGCCGACCAGGACCGCGGTGTCGGCCACAGTGCCGGAGAGCGGGTGGAGATTGATGACCGGCCCGCCCGGGACCAACAACAGGGCGCGGACGCCCGCGGTGCCGGGTTCCGTGGCCGCGGACAAGGAGCCAGCGAGACAAGCGGTGGCCAAAATGGAGTTGAACAGTGCGCGAAACATGATGGCCAAGGAGAAATGAGTGGATGGATTGCGGGGTGTCAGGAAATTTCCCGGGGATTCATGAAGCGGAAGGAGACGATGTTGAAGCGCCGCCCGAAGGTCAGGTTGGTGTTGGATTTCAGAACGGCGTTGGAGGCGTTGTCGGCGGGATCGACGAAGTCCGGCACGCGCTGGACTACGGCTTCGCACCACGAGCGCGCAAGCACGGTTTTGCCGGAGACATCACGTGCCTCGCCGTAGCCGCGAATCACGAAGGTGTCTCCGCGCACGTTGATCAAGGGGCCCAGCGTGGTGAGCAGATCGCCCTGTTTCACATAACCCGGGGCACCCACCGCTTTGGCACCGGCCTCCGCCTCGGGGAATGGAAATCCCTGGGCGGTGGCCTCCGCCAAGCTGAGGGCGCGTTCGCCCTGGCGGAAGGCCTCGTTGATGGAGACATCCTCGTCATCGAGTGCGCTCTGCAGCGGACCGGACAGGGCAAGATCCTTGTCAGTGCCGGGCCGGCGGTTGATGAAATCCGCGATGGAGAGGAAGGGGCCGCGGGTGCGCACCTGCTTGACGACGGCCTTGGCGAGTTCCTCGATTTGCCCGTCCTCGAGACTGCGAAAACCGAGACACTGGTCCAGATCCGCGGAGTCGCTGAGGTTATCGGCGTCGATCTCACCGGCACCCGCCGCGAGCAGCGCGGCGACCGGAGTTCCCTCGCTTTCGATCAGCTCGGCATCCGTTTTGAGACTTGGAGTCGTGCTGACGGGCCCCTTGCCGCCCTTGAGTCCCGACAGGAACCCCCGCCATGCCGCCACCGAGGTGGAATTGACGTTGAACATGCCATCCACCATCAGATGGGAGCCAATGCGATCAGCGGCATCGGGTGCCGGCTTGCTGGAGGGGAAAATCGCAGCGATCGTGGCCTTCGGATCGGAGGACCAGGGTCTCATGCGCTCGTTGGGAAGCGTTCGGTGGGTGCCGGCACCGGTGGCGAGGAACGCCTCCAGGCGCTCCTTCTGTTCCTTGTAGGCGGTGGCGGCATTCTTGTAGGCGGAAGTGGTGCGCGGCTTGATCGAGGAGTAGAAGTAGGTATCCCAGAGGGCCAGGTTTGCGAGATACGAATGATCCGCCGCATCCCGGCCGGCAAGCTTGCCGCTGACCTCGGAGGGGTCGATGAAGGAGGGCGCGAACGAGTTGGCGATCGCATGGCTGACGGATGGCTGCAGGAACCACGATCTCTCGCCTCGCGCCTGGCCGAATTTAGCCCCCTCGGCAGCCGCGTGCTGAAGCGCCCCGAGCGAGTGGATCGGTTCGCGCGGAATGGAACGGGTGATGACGTGGGAGACTCCGCTGGCCGCGCCGTATTCCGCGCCGTAGTAACCCAGTCCGGTGGCGTCACAATCAATGATCGGGCTGTTGAGGCTGTTCACCCGCCGCATTCCGACCTGCAGCGGGGATGCGCGGACGATGTCCGGACTGAGGTTATACAAGTCCTGCGCCACGGATGTTGCGTTCGCCCGCAGCATGGCGCGGCCGGTGAAGCGTGTTCCCGGAGTCTGGTTGCCTTCAAACAGGGGATCCGTCTCGGTTCGCAAGCCGTAAGTGAACACACAGATGGGCCATTTGTTGCCGTCGAGTTCCTGGATCGTTTTCGCAGCCGAGGGGTCGAGAGGCAGGGTGGGGAAGATGTTGGGGAAAGAGGATGCCGCGATCGGCGACTCGCCGGTCAGCCGGGAATAGACCAGATCAATATTGAAGGCACCGACGTATTTGGTCGAGCCGGAGCCGTCAACCAGCTCGCCGATGTTATAACTCCAAAGAAACATTCCGGCATCGCTTTTCTCCACGTTGGGGGTCATCGAGTAGGTGATTTTCTGGGTGCCGTTCTTCAAGTTCGGGGCGGTTTCGTAAGGAATCGGATAGGCATAACCCGAGGCAAACTCCCAACCGAGTTTGCCATCGAACTGCCACGCGTCCGCGCCGGGATTCTTGATGGTGTCGCCGAAGCCCTGGGCGATGACCTGCACCTCTCCCGGCCGCATCACGAGGTTTTGGCTGCGGCCGAGCTGGCCATGGAAAAAGAACAGCCGGTTGTTGGAGAGTTTCTTGATTGAATTGGTGTAGGAGGTCTTGCTCCCCGCGGGCCCATCCGCCAGGTTCAGTTTCAAATCATAGGGAATCGCCCAGCTCTTGAAGGTGGCGAACGCGGATTCCGGAACCTGAAGACAGACATCAAACGTGTGCACGGATAACGACCCCACATTCGAATGGTGTCAGCCGCCGATCTCCCACATTTGTTGGGAAAGTCGGCCGCTTGTCCGGCGGATCGTCCGCTGGGCGGCCAATGTAAGCCAAGGCAAGAAGGACATTCGCCAAACACTCACTCAGGCGGATTTCGTGCCGGGCGGGACGATCGGACCGGCCGCGAAGTGATCCGGGAAACCCTATTTCGGCACTTCGTTGACCGTGTAATAGGCGTTTCGATGCAACAGCTCCTCCTGGTCACGTGACCGCAAGGCCCGAGATCAAACGAGTGGACGTGGCCCTGGGTCATCGCATCCGGGATGATGGTCGCTGACATCCCGTTCTTCGACAAGACCACTGATTTGACCGCCGGGGCGGTTGCATCGGTTTCAGAGCCACCATAGCCCGCATGGTATTCATCGGTGAAGGTCTTGACCTGATAGGTCACGGGAGCGCCGCCGGTGGCAACGTCAACAGGTTTGGTGAAGGCCAGTTTGAAACTGTTAGGAGTGATGGTGACGCGCTCGATTTCGAACGGCATGCGTCCGGACCAATCGAGACGCCCGGGCGCGAACGGCTTCAAATCTCGCACCGGCCAGCCACGGTTGGTGCCCCCGCAGAGCAGTCGCCCGTCAGGAGTGAACTGAACGTTGAGAATGCCGGTGGAGAGCCCCTCACGGAAGGATAACAAGCATTCTTCGCAGGGCGCTGTCGCTCCGGGGCGAGCTTGCACTGGGGTTGTCAGGGGTGGCGATTTTGTCCGGTGCCTGCTGCGGCACTGTGGAGCTTGACCGGCTCCAACACGGCTCCGCAAACCAGTGCCTGACCCCGCAACGGCGTGAGCGTGAGTTTCACCGCGCCGCCCCCACCGACGGTGATGGGATAGTCGCGCACGATGAGTTGATCCGGCGTGCCGGCGAGGCGGAAGATGTCCACACGATCCGAGAGTTTGGAACCCTCCAGCCCGCCGCCGCTCTCGGCGGCGATGTCAAAAACCCGCTGGCCAGGCGCGGTGGATGACGGATCGCGCAGCCACAAGCGCAGCCGGTAGTCGCCCGCGGAAAGGCCCACGGGCCCCTTTTTCCCGCGGCTGTCGTGCGCCATGATCGGGCGCAGCATCAAGGTCAACGGTTGGTCGCACGTGATGCCGGCACGGCCGATTTCATCGTCACCCGGCGCGCCGGCGGTGAAGACAGTCGCCCCGGTTTCCTCCGCTCCCCAGCACTCCCAGACCTTGCGATCCGGCCCGAAATGAAAGGTGAAGGTGCCCCGGCTCTGCGCCAGCTTGTCATGTTGGGTGGGCGCGAAGTTGATGCGCACCGGTTCCAAGCCGAGC
>JBGSUP010000230.1:0-9357 GCA_041753485.1 Akkermansiaceae bacterium | reverse complement strand
GGCGCGACCAGTTCGCTGCCGCTGCCGATGACCGCTTTCGACACCGGATCGAGCTGGGTGTTGACTTCGAAATTCCGCCATTCTCCGGCCGTGCTTGCGGAGGTCATGAAAGCCGAACGATGGAGCGAGAGAATGTTTCCGCCGCCATCGCGGAATGAAACTTCCAGCCAGGCGCTGTTGGCACCGGCGATCCTGTCACCGGCCGGCGTGAACAACCAGCCGCCCGCGTTGTAGCGGTCGCCGGCGGCCGATGCGACATTCTGATAGACACCCGAGTCGTTCGAGCCGCCCGTGAACTGGCCATACACCTTGAGCGCGCGCGCGCCGCCGCGCACGCTTCCGGTTTCCTGATAGACATTGCCGCCGAATTTCGTCCAGTCCGGCAGGGCGGTGGTTTCAAACCCCGGATCTAGCAGCGCCCCGCCGGCCGGCGGGCCTTCATCGGCCGCCTGGTAAACCCGGACATAGTCCACGGTCATGCGCTGCGGAAAAACCGTCGTCCCATCCGGATATCCCGGCCAGTTGCCGCCCACAGCGACGTTGAGGATCAGGAACTGCGGGGCGTTGAAAACCCATGGGCTGCCGGCGGGCAGATTGGCGGGAGTCAGGGTGTAAAAAAGCTGGCCGTCGATGAACCAGCGGATGCGGTCCTGCTCCCACTCGATGCCATAGACGTGGAACTCATCGGCAAGCGCCGCGCCGCCGGGCAGGACATAACTTCCGCTGATCCCGCCGCCACCGGAATAGCCGGGGCCGTGAAGCGTGCCGTAAAGATTCGACGGCAGCCGGCCGATGTTCTCCATGATGTCGATCTCGCCGCAGTTCGGCCAGCCGACGGCACCGATATTGGTGCCCAGCATCCAGAACGCGGGCCAGATCCCCTGGCCTCGCGGGATTTTGATGCGGGCCTCGATCCGGCCGTAAGTCCAGGAAACCTTGTCCTTGGTCAGCAAGCGTGCGGATGTGTAGTCCTTGCCTCCGAAACTCTCCCTGCGGGCCTCGATCACAAGCTGGCCGCTCTCGATGCGCGCGTTCTGCGTGCGGTTCTCGGTGTAGTATTGCAGTTCGTTGTTTCCCCAGCCCGAGCCGCCAACATCGTAGCCCCACTTCGCGGAGTCGGGCAGGGAGTTTTCAGCTTGGGAGAACTCATCGGCCCAGACCAGATTCCAACCGGGCAGGGATTGCGCCTCGCCGCGGATTGTTAGGGCGAGGGCGCAGAGACAGGGAATGATTCCCGTGATGCGTGGCGTGGAGTTCATGGCAAAAGTGTCAGGGTGTCTGTGCGGCGGCCGGGGAGACCACCGGCGCGGCGGCGCGGCGATCCTCCATGATGATCTTGAGGTCCACCGCCGGATTTCCGGCTTCGGTGCCGGGGATCACGATGATCAGCTTGCGGATGTTCGGATCGTGCTCCCACACCGAGGAATAGAGAACCGTGTTGAGGTCGGCTTTTGAAGCCATTTGGATCGCGATGTTGCGCTTTGAACCGCCGGGATTCAGGTCAACCGCCCGCCAGTTTTGCGGCAGGGCTTTGATTTCATTATCCTTGCGGATCAGCAACTCCTTGCCGGTGGCGTTGATGAAACGGAGAGTGCCCCAGCCGAAACTGCCGGGGCTGTCCTCGATCACGAAGCTGCGGAGGCCGCTGGGCGCGCCGGGATCGGGCAGGATCAGGACCAGCGGGGATTTTATGTCGGGTGCAAACCGCAGCGCCACGCTGACGGGTTTGCCATCGGGACTGGTGCGGTCGAGGGCCACCAGTGCGGGCGGAATTTCGCCGCCCGGCCAGATGACGGGCCGCGAGCGCTTGTCGGGATGAAGGTCCTGCAGTTCGGCGACATCCTTGCCATCGCTGAAACCGATCTTGCGGGCCGCGATGCTGTCGTCCCAGGGCAGAAACCTGATGGCGATAGCATGCAGGGGGGAAACCAATGAGAAGACGCCAAGAAGGATGGCAGCTAAGGGAATGCGGCGGCTGATTGACATGAGCTTGACGGGTTTGGAAACGGTTTAGAGTTCGGTCCTCGGGAGACGGCGGAATGAAATGATTTCAAAGCGGCGCCCGAAGGATTGATTGGCGGGTGCGAGCGAGGCGATCGCGGTATCGGCGGAATCGGTGGAATCGACGAAGGCCGGCATGCGCTGGACGACGGCCTCGCACCAACTGCGTGCAATGACCTTGCCGCTGGGGTCCCTCGCCTCGCCATAGCCGCGGATGGTAAAGGTGTCGGAGCGGCAGGTGATCACCGGGGCAAGCGACTGGAGAACATCCGCCTGCGTCAGGTATCCGGGAATGCCGACGCCGGTGTCCGGGTTGATGTTGCTCTGGCTTTCCGGGGGATAGCGATCGGTGGTGAAGGGCGATTGCAGCGCCTGGACATTCAAATTGCCGGCATCAATGGCAGCCTGGATGGCCCCGCTGCGGCCGAGGTCGCTGTCCTCCACACGGCGGTTGACGAACTCGGCGAGCGACAGGAAAGGCCCGCGCTTGCGGATCTCGGTCACCAGGTTTTCCGCGAGCGTCTTGATCTGGGAGTCGTCGAGTGTGCGGAAACCGTTCCAGTTGTCGTTGGCCGCGCCGCTCGGGTAGCGGAAGCGGGGGAGCGAGGTGCGGTCAGTCGGCGGCGGTGCGCCACCTTGGACGGCGAAGGTCTCGCCGCGCAGGCCCGAGAGCAAGGCCACCCAGGCCTCGACATCCGTCGAGTTGATGTTGAACGCGCCATCCACCGCCACGTGCGCGGCAATCTTGGCACAACCGGCCGGATCGAGTAGGCGTGCGACCAGTTCGCTCTCCGAGAGCCCGCCGGTGATCAGGCGCATGCGGCTGTTCGCCAGCGGGTTCGCCAAGGGGTCGGCGACGAAGTCCTTGACGACTTGATCGAGGGATTTTTCAACAATCGCGCCCTCGTTGTCCCAGGCGGTCGCCGGTTTGCCGCTGGCGGCGGGACGCAGGCGCGGTGCGGCTCCGCTGAAAAAACAGGCATCCCACAGGGCTTCGTTGGCAAGATAGGAGCTGTCGTAAATCGGAACTTCAGGCGACTGCGTGGACCCCGGCCTGATATCGCCGGTTTTATCCCGGCTGAGATAAGCCGATGCCCAGCTGTTGCCGAACTGGTTCGCCGGGGCGAAGGTGGATGAGGACAAATCCGCGTGCTGCAGGCCGGCCAGCGAAAGCAGCGGCTGGCGCGGGATTTCAAAAAACGGCAGCTGCGACTTGCCGGTGGACCGGTGGGACGGCCCCCAGAAGGATTTCCTGCCATCGAAGGTCGTCTGGATGGCATCGTCGAAGGATCCCGTCGTGCGCAGCGTTGATTGGAAATGCGGAGCGACCCTGAAACTGCCATTGGCCAGCTGGTGGTTGATTGAGGGCTGCCGCGGATTGGTGGTGTAAACCAAATCGGCCACGGGCTGCCCGCCGACGGTGGTATTGGCCGTCCGGTGGAAGGTTTCGATCACGCCGAAGGGAACCGGGACGCCGGTCTTGAGTTCATCGTAAGTCCGCCACGGTGAAGCGACCGTGGTCTCCGCCGAGACAAATTGGAGGATCTGGACATCGGTGATGGATTGACCGCGGGTGGAATCCGCAGGGTCCTTGATGCGTGCGGCATCCTCCAGGGTGACGAAGTAGTGGTATTGTCCCTTGCCTGAATTTGTCTTGGAGATGTCCTTGAGCGCAACCCGGATCTGGTCGGTCTTTTGGACTTGGTATTTCGCCAGGCCATGCTGCGCGAGGCCATCCGCCTGCTGCATGGAAACCTGGAAGCCGCCCCTGCGGTTCACACCGCCAAGATCCTCGGCCGGGCGCATCCGCACGGTTCTCTCGGCATTGGAACCCAGCCGTTTGAAGTCGATCGGCGTGGCCGAAGCGGGGTAAAAGACGCGGACCTCACCCGGCTCGAACTGAATCGGTTTCGAGGTGTTGCCGTCGCCGTTGGCGGTGAGCTCGCAAAAGAAATACGGGTCCACCTGGCGGCTTTGGCCTTTGCTTTCAAATTGCTTGCCCATCGCGTCCGCCATGCCGATGGGCTCGGTCACCACCGGCTGACCTGGTGTTTTGCGGTCCCAAATGAGCTGGAATGGCAGGTCGATCCACGGATAGGCAACCGCCCCCTCGATTTCGAGGCGGGTGTTGTGAGGATTCCACAGCGAGATGACCGGAGTGATGACCAGTTGGACCTGATCCAGATCGTCGAGCTTCGAGCTGAGCAGATAGATCATGCGGTTGAGCACCGGACGGACCGAGAGCCTGGATTGGTCACCCGGCGGAGAATCGAAAGGCGTGAGGTAGGTGTTAGGGGCGGCGGGAGGGGAATCCGCAGCCACGTGGTCGGCTCCGCGTTCCGCCACCACCGGGAGCGCGCCGCCATAGAGATGGTGCGGAATCCGATAGAACGAGCGCAGGTGGTCAAAGGTGGGGACGGCGGCGGCGAAGAAGCGGAACGAGAGCGGAGCCACGCCGTAATTGATCTTGGACGAGACGATTGGATTGTCCACCAGCGGGCGGAACAAGGCCTGCTGGCCCTGGTAAGATGCCGGGGAAACAAAACCGGCGTCGACCCGCGGCGTCCGGAATGGATTCGGCGTGCCGTCCCAGGATGGCTTGGCGAAATCCGCGTCACTCAACTCGAAGCCGAGACTGAGGTCGGTCTTGAGCCCGCCTTTCACGGCATCGGTCATCAGTCCCAGCGAGTGCACCGTGTGGCTGGCACCCGAGCGCGCCGCCAGAGCCGGATCCCCGGCGGTGAGCTCCGGATCGAGTGCGATCTGATTGAACGACACCAAACGGTTGGCACGGAGGTTCCAATCCTTGAGCGGCTGTTTCAGGATTTCGGAGAGCGCGAGCGAGGGACGGCGCTGGACTTGGAGCGCGACGTTGGCATCGCTCTCGGTCTCGGGTCCGGCCACGTTGATTTTTGCTTTGGTGTTTTCCTGGGAAACCGCCCATGCCAAGCCGCCCAGTGGCATCTTCACGGTTTGTGCGCTCAAATCAAAACCATTCCGCGCAAGCGAAAACAGCGGCACCCACGCCGGCTCGCCCCCGGGAGCCGTGGTCTCCGCCCACTCGCGGCTTTCAGTCGCTTCCGGATCCGGCGAGGAAACCAACCAGCCGCGGAAAAGCTTCGCTTTCTGCTCATCGTAATCCGCCGCACCCTGGTCCGGCTGGGCCGCCATGTTGGGCGACCAGGACGACCAGACACCCACCAACCCCGGCTGCGGCGCGGACTTCGAAAGAATCGATGCGTTTGCGGTGATCCGCCGGTCGTCGCCGGTCTCCTTCTGGAGTTCTCCCAACGCCAGCATCACCGCCAGCCGGGCATTGGCGAAGGCCCGGGCACTCGCCTCGCCGCCGGATGAGGACCGCAGCGAAATCGCACTCAGCGAGAGCAGACCCACCGCGATAATCGTCAGCAGGATCATCAGGCTGAGCGTGACCACAAGGGCGAATCCCCGGGTTTCGGGCTGGTTTTGCACAACAACTTTCACGGCAATTGGGTCTTTGAAGGGTTAATCAGGAAGTCTCGCGCAAACAAGATTCCTCCATTTGCATGGGGGTCTTTAACTTGGGCGATCGGGTTTCGATTGCGACTGAATTCCCATCAACCAGCTCACAATCTGATGAAGTATGGCCCATCCTTCCGCCCTGTCCAATCTTTTAGTGCAATTTAATGCATTTCTGCAATTCGTTGCAATGCCGCGATTCAGGCAGCACTTCCACGGCCGCGACCGATGCCGGGGCGGGTTCGGGGAACCAGCATCAGAACGTAGGCTTGCTCGTGAGAGCAAGGGGGTGGACGTCCTTCGGCGGGAGTTCGCGGTCTCACGACCGCGCCTACGACTTGCAGGATGCCCGCCTTCCGAGGCAGGCTGGAAGCCGATCCTCCGCTTCCGTAGCCATCACTCAAGCTTTCTTAACTCATTGATAATCTGTAAACTCTGTGCAATTTGACTCAGTAGCTTGATGGATTCGTGGTCGTCAACCTCCGCTTCGCTTCGATTGTGGTTTCCAAAAACGGACGTCAGGGTAAATCGCCCCGAAGTTCGGAATCTCCCTGAATTCCAGTCGCTTGGAAAAATCATGTAATTTAATGCAAAATTTTCCTTGCACTGCCGCCCGGCAACGATCAGGGTTCCCCTACATTGATGCAAAACCCGTGATGGGAAGCACCAAAAACCCCTGAATAACCCCCAGTCCATGGAATCCATGCCTTGCCGCTTGGCAGTGCCTGAACTCCATCAACCCAAGCGCAAGAAAACCATCGAATGCTAGAAATTATGAAATCCATATTACGAAAATTAACCCTCTGCGCCATGCTCGGCGCTGCCGGCAGCGCAAGCGCTGTCACCGTCGGAGTCGATTCCAACCAGACATGGCTCGGCTACATGAACGTCTTCAACCTGCCGGCGCCCAATGGCGACGGTGCATTCCAGTTCGCGAGTAGCTGGGGCACAGCCGATCTGGTCGCTGTATTCAACAGCGGCACCCTGACGCTTTCACCAAACACCATCGGTGACCCCAATCCATACTGGTACACACCAGCAGGCGGTCCGGGTTCCGTTGGCAACAAGATCATGGAGGCCAATTATTATGTTCAGGTCGACGGCACCTACGCGGGCCAGACTGTGAACTTCACGGGCACGGTGCTTTCAAACACCATGACCGGTGCCGATGCCAATGGAAATGGATGGACCAAGATCGCGTTCATCAAGGATTTCGCTGCGGACTTCTCCTCCTTCAACGTTATCTCCGCTCCGCTTGTGAACGGAGTGTTCAATATAAGTTTGGCGACGATCAACGATCCCACCCGCCACGTCCAATACGGCTTCCAAGTCGTTGGCCCGTGTGTCTGGGTCACCGATGTCGCACCGTTCGGCTCGGTCGTCATTCAGGATGCACCGGCACCCTTTGTCCCAGACCAGATCCCCAATGGTGATTTTGAAATCGCCGATGGAGCCAGTTGGGCCCAAGAGACGGCAGGTCCTGCGATCAGCTTTCCTGCCACCGGGGGCAACCCCACAGGCCATGCGGTAATTGATGCGACCGTGAACGATAACTTTGCCGCGATCAAAGCTTTCGGCGGTAACGAGAAGACCTTTGCTTCACTTGGCCTCGCACCCGGTGATACCTTCATCATTCAATTGGATATGAAAATCCTCGAAGGCTCCAACATCGGAGGTGTCCGCTTGGTTGGAGAAGCGGCTTATGAGGCCCCTGCCCCTCCCTTGCAGCGCCCCACCCCCATCAATGGTGGCACCGATTGGGAAACTTACTCGATCCCAATTACGGTTCCCGCCACGCCCGCAAAGGCCGCGTTTACTTTCGTCTGGGGATTCAACTCCAAGGTCGCCTACGACAACATCCAAATCGTCCTCCCTGGACCTTCCGCCCCGCTTCAGGCCACCATCACCAAAGGCACGGCCGTGAGCTGGACTGCTGCCAGCGCGATCAACCGGTATCAGGCACAGGAGTCGGCCAACATCGGCGGACCCTTCACGGACGTGGGCCCCGCCATCATTGGCAACAGCATCACTTCCGTGTTCGACGGCAGCACCTCGCCTTTCTATCAGGTTCTGGAAAGCGTGCCGACCGTCACGGAGACGGCGTATAACGGCGATTTTTCGGAAGAGGGAATTTTCCCAGACGACGCAGAGGGCTGGGAAGAAACTGGATCTCAAGCTCCTCTCCGCCTTGCCACTGGTGGCCGGACCGATAACGGCGCATGCATGCAACTCATGGTGATGAACTCACTCCTCGATCCAGGTGCAAAAGATTCGGTGCTCTTGCAAAACACCTTCAACGTCTTCGGCAATACCAACGGCGAGGTTGTTCCGGGGAACTCTTACGATTTCTCACTCTGGGCCAAGCAGATCAGCAAAACCGCTTCCTACGAGCAGAGATACATCGTCAAATTCCTTGATGGAATCGGCAACATTCTCAACCCAGGTGCTGTTTTCCAAAACTTCGTGCTTCCCGCCGGAAGCGGCTGGGTGCAATTCACCCAAAGCGGTTTGATCGCGCCCGCAGGTGCCACAACCGCTCTCATTGAAATCGTGGCGGTTATCGGAGCCGATCCAAATGAATCGGGAGAAGTCCTCATCGACGATGTGACCTTGCTCTCGACGGGCTTTGGTTCTCCGACCGTGCTTGCCGCCACTGCGGCTCCCGCAGTGGAAGTCAGCTGGCCGTCGGCAAACGGCCAGGACTATCAGGTGCAGTCGTCACCCAACCTCGTCGATTGGTCGAACTTCGGTGGCGTGATCCCCGGCGACAACACGACCAAGGCCGTGTTTGAGCCCATCTCGCTTCCCGCCAAGTTCTACAAAGTCGGCGAGCTTCCCTAAATTCGTCGGCACGCTGCGGTGCCTCCGCTCCGGCGGCGCCGCACTTGCAAGGACCCTCATGGCCACCCGATCTCCGGATCGGGTGGCTTTTTTACGTCACCCGCTTCCCGGGCCGCAAGGCAGGGACGGCTCTCCGCAGCCGTCCGGGCGAATGGATCGCAACTGCATGAGCCGGTGGGTTTCTGTGACTCCCGATTCACTTGGCACTTCCTCGCAACGCTGGCAGCGCGCAGGATGCTCAATGCCGCTGGATTTGAGCATCCGCACGGAACCGGAGGATCGGCTTCCAGCCTGTCTCGGAAGGCGGGCATCTTGCCCTGCCAATGCGGTTTTCCCTCTGCGACATCCAGGCTGGAAGCCCGGACTCCGAGACAGCCAAGATGGCTGTTCTCCATGCGATCACACCACTAAAGCACCGGTCTTGAGCATCCTGCCCGGAATCTCCAGTCAAAAGTCACCCGCATCTCCGCCGTGCTCCGGCTACCGCTTCCTTCTCTCTTCACCGCCTCACGCCCCCGGCAGCTCGATGAAGCCTTCGAGCTTCCGGATGCGGGTGGGGTGGCGCATCTTGCGAAGGGCCTTGGCCTCGATCTGGCGGATCCGCTCGCGGGTGACCTGGAACTGACGGCCGACTTCCTCAAGCGTGCGGCTGTAGCCGTCCTTGAGGCCGAAGCGTTGTTCGAGGACCTCGCGCTCGCGTTCCGTTAGAGTATCAAGCACGTCCTTGATCTTGTCCTTGAGCATCGAGAAGCCGGCTTCCTCCATCGGGTTGTCGGCGGCCTTGTCTTCGATGAAGTCGCCGAACGAGGTGTCGTCCGAATCGCCGACGGGTGCCTGCAGGCTGATCGGCTGCTGGGCCATCTTGAGCACGGCGCGGACGCGCTCGACGGGAAGGTGGATTTCCTCGGCGATTTCCTCCGGCGACGGCTCGCGGCCGTATTCCTGGACGAGCTGTTTCTGCACGCGCATCAGCTTGTTGATCGTCTCGATCATGTGCACCGGGATGCGGATCGTGCG
>JBGSUP010000229.1:0-6361 GCA_041753485.1 Akkermansiaceae bacterium | reverse complement strand
GTCAAGAGCCGCCCTGCGGAGATGCAGGACGGCTCTTGGAAAGCTTCGGCGGCGGGTTTTCTCAGATTCCGGCGGGGAGTCCACCGGCCATGAAGGCGAGATAAAGCACTGCGGCGGCGAGCAAGGTATTGATAATGGGCCAGGCCATGGTGTTGAGGAGTTGGGTTTGGGACTATTCGATGAGCTGGGACCAATCTCCGGATTTCGGATTGTCCTCGGCACTGATCCAGTGGCTGGCGAGCATCAACTGGAGGACCAAGACCAGGAGCGCGGCGGCGAATCCGACACCCGCAAGGACCTTCACCGCGCCTTCATGCGGCTCGGCATCTTCGTCCTCTTCGACAAAAAGCGTCGGGGCTTGGGCAGCACCGGAAGTTCCGATCGGTGACGTGGGGGGGTGGAGTTGTTGCGGCTTCCAAAAGCCTTCGAGGTGGGCAGATGCCCTGACACACCCGACACTTCCCGAAAGGCGATTCACATGGAGCGGCGCCTGCGCAGGAGAATGAGCAGGCCTACACCCCCTAACAGCGCTGCCGCCGGCTCCGGGACGACGGTGAACTTCAACTGACTGCCATCGATGGCGAAATTGCCGGAGTTGCCACCACCCAGATTCGTGTAACTGAAATCGGTGGCTGAAAAGTCCGTGGTGTTGCCGGTCCAATCCACCAGCGTGAAGGTGCCGGAATCCGTGCCACCGCGGAAATCGAAGCGGAAAACATCCCCGGCACCCTTGTTGAAATCGCCACCGGTGATGCTGAGCAGGTCGGAAGTGTTGCCAAGACCCAGTTCAAACTGCCAGTCGCTGGTGCTCCCGGCTGAGGCCGCGCCACTCCACGTCACGGCATTGGCGATGGTCAGCGTGCCGATGCTGCCGTTTCCAGGAGCCAGGATCCCATCAAGGGTGGTGGCACCGCCGACCGTGCCGATTCCCGCCAGAGTCGCACCTGCGGCCACGGAAACATCGCCGGTGGCGGTGGACGAGTTGCCGTTGATGACCAGCTTGCCGGTGCCGGTGATGTCCGTGACGCCGTTGTAGCTGTTATCGCCGTTCAAGGTCAGCGTGCCGCTGCCGCTCTTGTTCAACTCGCGCACACCGGCTCCGTTGTTGAATACAGCGCCAGCAACCGTGGTGTTGCCGGATCCGGTGATCGTCAAGCCGCCGTCTGCGGAGGAACCGATATCCAAGGTGCCGCCAAACGCGATGGTCAGGTTCGCATCGCTGTTGGTGAGAGTCCTGCCGCCGTTCGTCCCGGAAGTCACCACACTGTCATTGGCGAAGTTGAGGGTCGTGGCGTTCCCGCTGCTGGCGGTGAACTTCATGTTGTTGCCGGTGTAGGCACCCAGATTGTAGGTTCCCGCCGCCGCCAGATCGAGGGTCCCCGCCGTGACTGCGCTGTTCGCTCCCGAGAGGGTGGCGGAGGATGCCAGGGCATTGACATTGGAAAGCCTCAACACGGGCGAAGTGGTCAACCCGGTGCCGAGCGAGAGTGTGAACGAACCGCCCGCACCATTTCCACTGGTGATCTCGATGGTGCCCTCAGAAACAATCGTCCCACCCGTGTAGGAATTGGTTCCGCCAAAGGTCAGCGTCCCCGCACCGACCTTGGTGAGCGATCGGGTGCCGGACTGGCCGATATCTCCTAAGGTGATGTCCCCCGCGCCGATGGTGGTGTTGCCCGTGAGGGTGACGGCACCACTGAGGCTGGCGCTCGTGCCGCTGGTGTTCACCATGGCACCCGCAGAGCTGATGCCGGTGCCTGAGAGCGACAGCGTCTCGCCAGACACCGCCTGGCCATTGAGGTCGATTACAGCTCCGGAACTGATCGTGGTTCCCGCGGCGGTCGTTCCCAAGGCGGTGGCGTTGCCAATCCTGAGGGTGCCTCCGCCGGCCACCGTGGTGGCCCCGGCATAGCTGTTCGCACCATCGAGTTCGACTGTTCCGGACGGAGCGGTGATCGCCACGCCGGAGGCACCGGCGAGTTTGGCGGAGATGGTGCTGGCTCCCGTGATGCTGTAGCTGGCGCCGGTGAGCGTGCCGCTGCCGATAATGCTGCCGCCGGACACAATCACCGCGCCGACGGTGTCGGTATAAGATTGAAGGTCCAGCGTGCCGCCGGCCACGGTGACCGCACCCGAGCTGAGAGCGTCGTTGACACCGTATTGGAGCGTTCCGCCGTTGATGGTGGTGAGGCCGGTGTAGGTGTTGGCGGCGTTGAAAACCGTGGTGCCAGCGCCGTTGATGTTGAGGCCGAGTCCACTCGTCCCTTGGTTGATGACCGTGTTCAGGGTCAATACCGAGCCACTTCCGATATTGAAGTTTCCCGACTGCCTCAGGTTCATCGTTGCCGGAATGCCGCCGCCGGTGTTGGTCGCGTTGAAGGTGAGAGCGGAACCGTTCGAGAGGTAGATCAGGTCCTGTGCCTTTCCTGAGAAGACGTTGGTGAATGCGGCCTTCGTTTCTGCATTGGATAAGCCGTCCGTGTTGTATCCGAGCCGGTAGTCCTGATAACCCGATGTGTTCATCTGCAGCGTGTAGCTGAAGCCATTGGTCACGTTGTAGGATTCGGCGTTCATGTTGCTGTTGCCGCCGGTGCCGGTGAACGTCGTGCCTGTCGTGGCTCCAGTGAATAACAAGTCACCGCCGACACCCGCACCGGACGCAGTGAACGGAGTTCCCTGATCCCAATTGCCCGTGGTGCTGAGACCGTTGGCTGCCGTGCTGCCGTTGTAGGTATTGGCCGTGCCGGGTGGCAGGACTGCGAAGGCCGGGGTGGCGGAAAAGCTGACGATTGCGAGCAGGCAAGCATTGGCATTGGCCAAGGCACTCGGGGAGAAGAATCGGAATCTGCAGGTTTTCATGGGATTATTAACAGGGAAGCAGGTGGATCTGCGAATGGGTTCGCGGGGATGACGAACTCCACGGTGGGAAATTGGCAGTGATGGCCGGATTCGTGTAGTCGGATGAAGTGACGACAGGTTGCGGCCGTTACGGGGCGGCCGGAGAGGGGGAGGCAGGCGCGGGTTTCCAACTCTTCTCGATCGCAGGTCGCAACACCGTGACCATCCGGCGGTATCCATCCGATGTGAGATGGAGTTTGTCCTCCAGATAGCACTCGGCCAATGGCTCTCCGGCTGGGTTTTCGAGGACGGGATTCACATCGGCAAAGGCGACATCCGGGATGGAAGCCGCCAGTTGCAGCAAACCCTTGTTCACCTCATCCACTTGGGGGAGCCGTCCCGACTCGCGCTTCTGCGGGGCGCGGATCACGGAGACCAGCAGAATGCGGGCCTGCGGCAGCGCGGCGTGCGTGCGCCCGATCCACTCCTTGGTCCTCCCCACGATGGATTCGGGTGTTTTTTTCGCGTTGACGTCGTTGCTTCCGCAATACCAGACGACGAGCGCGGCACGCGAGGACGGGACGACCTGGTCAAAGAACAGCAACTGGTCCGCGGTCTTTGAACCGCCGAAGGCCCGGTTGGTCACGGGCAGCGGAGCGAGATCCTGGGCGCAGCTCTTCCATTTGAAAAATATGCTGCTTCCCACCATCAGGATTCCACCGGGTGCGGGCGCTGGCAACGCCGCCTGCCTGGCCACCACGGCGGCATATTTGTGTTCTGCGGGTGGTGCGCCTGGCTCGGCGGCGTGGACTTGGCAGCTGGTGCCAAGGATGACGGCAAGAATCGCGGCATTCAGGGCGATGGTGGCGTGGATGTGCATACGGCGGCTTGGATCTCTGACGGTTCCTCATTGGATCGATCAGATCGTTTTCTCATAGTCGGATGAAGTGACGACATGCGGCGAGGGCCGTGACTTCACGGTCAACGGTGCGGGTGAGGTGGGTCTGGCGGTTTCGCGGCAGCGAGAAGCTTGTCCACTTTTCATCCGACTTCCGGATCGCCCGCATCTAGCCAATATTCCAGCGTTCGGGCGCAAGTCCGCCTCGGCTAACAGATCCAACAACAATCAAACCATGAAAACTCAAATCCTCGGCATCCTCTTTACCGCAGCCTTCGTTGTTCCGGCGCTGGCCGGCAAGGCGGTGATGAACACCTCGAAAGAGCCAACCACTGGCCGGATCGTCTATGTCCACGCGAACCAGAAGTCACTTTCGGTGAAAGCCAAGGACCTGGAGTCCTCCACCGGTTTCAAGATCAGCGCCGCAACCAAGGTGACTCTGGATGGCGTGGACAAAACAGCAGCCGATATCACCAAGGGCCTCTACGCCACGGTGACTCCCAAAGCCGACGATCTGGTGACCGCGGCCACGATCACGCTGAGCGCAAAGCCGATCACCGCTCCCGCTCCCACTCCCGCTCCGGCCCCGGCCCCTGCTCCGGCGGAAGCCCCCTGATCCGGGCGACTGACATCCGAATTTCAAAATCACCGGCCGGGGCTCTTCTCCGCCGGTGATTTCGTGTCCGGGCCAAGGGAAATGCGGGGCCGCGGGGTGGCGACGGCACTGCAAACAGGAGTGGTTTTCCTAAACCTTTCGCTTACCGGGCGCAGAACGGCACCGACCTGGCGGGTCATTGCAGGCCCACCTTCAAGCGGTAAAAGCAACGGGTTTCGCCGGTGGATACGGTGATCGTCACGGTTTGGTTCGCCCCCGCAATGCCCGAGTGGCCCGCGAGCGGCGTCCAGGACAAGGAGTTGGCCAGATCGGTGGTGGTCTCCACCGTGTAGGAGCGGGTGAGACCCGTGTAACCGGGGCCGGTGGCTTGGCGTGCGAGGAAGCTGAGCGTGATGTCGCTGCCGGTCGTTCCGATGGTGAGAAGCGAACCCGCGTCGGGCGTTGTGGGATTGGTGCCTAAGACATATTCCCGCTCATTGATCAGATCATCGCCGTCGGCGTCGTAACTGTCTGCTGCCGTCCCGGCGTTTTCCGTGGTATTGAAATGGAACTGCCGCCATGCGCTGATGCCGGCCGGTGGTTCGCCGACGGCGATGCTCACGTTGTTGCCCGCGGCCAATCCGCCAAGATAGGCCACCGGGGCGGATTGAAGTTTGGTGATGTCTGCGGCGGCAAGCGCGGCGTTGAAGATGGCGAGGTCGGCCATTGAGCCGTTGAAATAGCGCGCGGTGGTGCCGGTGGTAGCACCCGTGGCCGCGCCGAATTTGGCGACGCTCGCATAGGTGGGATCAATATCCATGCTGAAGGAACCGTCACTGCCCGCAGGGACTCCATCGACATAAAGCGTGAGCAAGCCGCCCTCGCGCACGATGGCGAAATGATGCCACTCCGCGCTGGAGACCGCTGCCGTGATGTTGACGTCCGGAGTGCTGCTGAGGCTGGCGCTGCTGTAGTTTTTCAAGGACAGCGTGTTGGCGCCTGAGTTGAAGGTGAGCGTGAAGTCCGGGGTGGGCGTGGTGCTATTGCTGTTGCCGAGATTCGCGCCGAGGTGGAATACGATGTCCTGATCGGTGATGTTGGATCGCTTGACCCAGCCGGCCACCGTCCAGTCGGCATTCTTGAAATTGATGACCGAATCCCCATTCAGACCGCAGATCAGGCGCGCGCCGCCATCCGTGCCGTTTTGGAACAGACTGAGGGACTGGCCGTGTTGTGGCCGGAGCGCGGCGGGTGCATCGACGATGTAGTCATAGGTGCCGGTGCCGAGTTGAGTGAACGTGCCATCGCGGAAATTTCCGGAAACATCGCTGCCAATCGCGTCGCTGCTGACATCGGGCGGTTGGAAAGCATAATTCAGCAGCGTTCGTTCGTCCGGCGCGGGGTCCCGGGCCGTGTAGCTGAAACCGGCGGATCCGCTGTGGTTTTCCGCAGGAGTGAATCGCGCGGTGTGGCCGTCCGCCAGCAGGACCACGGTGCCATTCACGCCACCGCTCACGCCGAAGACCAATCCGCTGTCGGGAGTTTCGGCATCACTAACAAGTGTCCGGAGGTCGATGTCTGTGAATTCATTGAACGAGGTGGAGAATGATCCGGGGAGGGCCACAGGGGTGCTGTTGACCGGGTTGACGACCAGCATGAACTGGGTGCTGCGGGTCAAGGCACCGTCGCTCACCTCCAAGGTGATCGTGGCGCTGCCGTTTTGATCCGCGGCGGGCGTGACCTGCACCGTGCGGTTCGCGCCGCTGCCGCCGAAAACGATATTGGCTTCGGGAACGAGTGTGGTATCCGAGGACGAGGCGCTCAGAACCAGCGATTCGGGGTCGACGAGATCGTCGCCGATAGTGAAACCCAAAGCTGCGGTCGCGGTGTTTTCGTCGATCGTTTGATCGTCCACCTCACTGATCGTCGGCGCGCCGTCCAGCAGGGTGAGAACGACCTTGCCCGCTCCGCCGCTTCCCCCGGCTCGCAGGGTTTCGGAGCTTCCCCTGGCACCGCCACCGCCGCCCCCG
>JBGSUP010000228.1:0-3049 GCA_041753485.1 Akkermansiaceae bacterium | reverse complement strand
GGCCGCGATGGCCGGCATTTTGCCGGGGGAGGGGAACATCAACGCCTAGCAACATGAAAAACTTCGTCCGCCGAAGCAACCGCATTCCACAGTTTCGTTCACTTGCCTCCCGGTGCGATCTTCCAGATGCGTTCGCAGTAGTCGCGGATGGAGCGGTCGGACGAGAACCTGCCCATGCGCGCGGTGTTGAGGATCGAGGTGCGGGTCCATGCCTGCGGTGCGTTCCATAGCGTGCTCACTCTGGTCTGCGCCTCGATGTAGGCATTGTAATCCGCCAGCACGAGGAATGGATCCTCATGGAGCAGGTTGTCCACGAGCGGTCGGAACAATTCGCGGTCGCCCGCGCCCAGCCTGCCACTGGATATGAAATCGATGACCTCGCGGAGTTTCGCGCATGGTTCGTAATAATCGCGCGGGCGGTAGCCGCGCGCCTTGAGCGCCGTGACTTCGGCAGCGGTCAGCCCGAAGAGGAAGAAGTTGTCCGCGCCGACCTCCTCGCGGATTTCGACGTTGGCGCCATCGAGAGTGCCGATCGTCAGCGCGCCGTTCAGTGAGAACTTCATGTTGCCGGTGCCGCTGGCCTCCTTGCCGGCGGTGGAGATCTGCTCGGACAAATCGGCGGCCGGATAGATGAAATGCGCGTTCTTGACGTTGAAGTCCGGGAAAAACACCACCTTGAGGCGGCCATCGATGTCCGGATCATGGTTGATCAGGTCGCCGGTGGCGGTGATGAGCTTGATGATGCGCTTGGCCATGAAATAGCCCGGCGCGGCCTTGCCGCCGAAGATGAAGGTCCGCGCCGGAATATCCGCCTGCGGGTTCTTCTTGAGCCGCAGGTAGAGCGTGAGGATGTGCAGCACGGCGAGGTGCTGGCGCTTGTATTCGTGGATGCGCTTCACCTGCACGTCGAACATCGACTGCGGATCGACCGAGATGCCGCTGCGCGTGGCGATGAGAGCGGCCAGGCGATTCTTGTTAGAAAACTTCGCCTCACGCCATTGGTTTTGGAAATCCTCTTCATCGGCGAGTGGTTCGAGTTTTCTCAAGAGAGCCGGCCTCTTGAGCCATTCCCCACCCACGCTTTCCGTGATGAGGGATGCCAGCGCGGGATTGCCCACGGCCACGAAGCGGCGCGGGGTGACGCCGTTGGTGACGTTGAGGAATTTCTCCGGCCACATCACGGCGAAGTCGCGCAGCACGGTTTGTTTCAACAGCTCGGAATGCAGTTCCGCCACGCCATTGATTTTGTGGCTGCCAACGCAGGCGAGATGCGCCATACGGACCTGTCGCGGCCCGCCCTCGTCGATGATGGAGAGACGGGAAAGAAGCGCGTCGTCACCCGGAAAGGCGGCGCGCACCTCGTCGAGGAAGCGGCTGTTGATTTCATAAACGATCTCCAGATGCCGCGGCAGCAGGCCGCCGAACAGATCGATCGTCCATTTCTCCAGCGCCTCGGGCAGCAGCGTGTGATTGGTGTAGGAGAAGGTTTTCCGCGTCACCTCCCATGCCTCGTCCCATGCGAGGCCGTGCGCGTCTAACAACAATCGCATCAGCTCCGCCACCGCCACGGCGGGGTGGGTGTCGTTGAGCTGCACCGCCCAGTCACGGTGGAAGGTGCCGGGCTCGTGCCCCAACATCAGGTGGATGCGCAGCATGTCCTGCAGCGCGCAACTGGTGAAGAAGATCTGCTGCTTGAGCCGCAACACCTTGCCCTGGTGCGCCTCGTCGTTCGGGTAGAGCACCTTGGTGATGGTTTCCGAGGCGACCTTCTGCTCGACGGCGCGGTCGTAGTCGCCGTGGTTGAATGCGGCGAAGTCGAACGACTCGATGGCCTCGGCCTTCCACAGTCGCAGCGTGTTGCAGGTGCCGACTCGGTAGCCCGGGACCGGGGTGTCGCAGGCCACGCCCTTGACTTTTTGGGCGGGCAGCCAGCGCACCCGGTAGCGGCCGTGCTCATCGGTCCATGCTTCGGTGCGGCCGCCGAAGCCGACCTCGCAGCAGACTTCCGGGCGGATGACCTCCCATGGATTGCCGCAGCGCAGCCACTTGTCCGTGATCTCGCACTGCCAGCCATCGACGATGGCCTGGTCGAAGATGCCGAACTCATAGCGGATGCCGTATCCGACGGCGGGCACCTCGACTGTGGCCAGCGAGTCCATGTAACAGGAAGCGAGGCGGCCGAGACCGCCGTTGCCGAGACCGGGCTCTTCTTCCTGGTCGAGGATTTCATCGAGATTGTATCCGAGGGAGTCGAGTGCCTCGCGCGCGGCTCCGGTGATGCCGAGGTTGAGCAGGTTGTTGGCGAGGTGCGGGCCGGGCAGGAACTCGGCGGAAAGGTAGGCCACGCGGCGTTTGTTGTTGCCACCGAAGTTTTCCAGGCTGGCCACCGCACGATCAAACACCCGGTCGCGGACGGTCAGGGCCAGCGCGTAATACAGGTCGTGCGGAGTGGCCACGAACTGCGGCCGGCCGAGGCCGCAGCGCAGGTTGTCGAGAAAGGCCTGCCTGATGTTTTCCATGCCCGAGCCACAACGGACTTCATGGGTCTTTTCCATAGGTGGAGTGGTGTAGTATTTTGGCCCTGCCATGTCCACAATCAACATCCAAATCAAGCCAGCGCTCTCGTTTGCGGTCGGCCCGGCTTGGGGGGGGAAATGGAAACTGCTCAGAAATACCAGGCGAAGCCGGTGGCCAGCTTGAACTCGAAGCTCTCGGAAGCCAGCGGAAGCTCGCCGCCGATGGACGAGGCATATTGATTGTCCACGCCCCAGACGACCGTGGTGCCAAGTTCGAGGCGGTGGCGGGCGCTCTCATCCAGCAGGTTCCAGCGGGGATTGTAGCTCAGGAACCCGGACCAGTCCCCGTTGATTTTGAAAGCCACGGGAAACTTCACTTCCAGCGCGCTGACGTCATCGTAACTCTCGTAGGCGAACTCCCCGAAGCAGCGGCTGGAAATCAGCGTGGGATCGCAGCGCTCCAGCCAGGCGCGGTCGGGTTCGAACAACCGGCCGTCGGGAGCGGCGGCGTGTGCGTTGTCGGCGATCGCTAA
>JBGSUP010000227.1:0-4054 GCA_041753485.1 Akkermansiaceae bacterium | reverse complement strand
GGCGAAGGCGCGGGTTGCACGGCGGGGGCCGAAGCCTGTGGTTCCGGCTCGGGTGTGCGGTCCCGAAAGTCGATGGATGGCGCCAAGGGGCCGGGAATCGGGAAGCTGAACGCAATGGTTTCCATACCCTCGTGGCGCGGGAGTTCGGGGAAAACGAAACATGCGGGGGCATCGGCGAAATGCAGTTCGAGCGGGAGATCCTCCATGGAAACGGAATTCGGCATCGCCATCGACGCGGGAAGATTCTGTGCGCCCGCAAAGGGAAGGGCGAACAAGCAGCCCAGCGCGGCAACAAGGGCGGGTGTGGAGGAGCGTTTCATGACTGGCTTGGTTGGTTTTGCGGAGCTTCAGGGATCGGCAGGCCGCGATGACGTGGGAATCATGTCACAAAAGCGGCCGCTTGAAATCACGCGATCGCGTAATCTCAGGATTTCCTGATCTTCAGGGTGGGTTGGTAGGGTGGGACGGCAGCCAGAATTCACTTTGCCAGCCAGCGGGGGCCATTATGTTCCGCGCATGTCGAAATATGCAGGGGAAGAGGTATTGGTGGTGCCGCGCGCGCTGTTGGATGAAATCGGAGCTTTCGAGGGCATCCGGACAGCGGGGATCGCAGCGGATGTGGCACGTTTGCTCGACCCGGCGAATCACTTTTTCATGGATCGAGCGGCTGCCGAGGAGGATCCGTCCCACAAGCAGTTGATCCCGTATTGTGTGTTTCGCTGTGGCGATCGGCTGCTCCACTACACCCGGGGCAAGTCGGGCGGGGAAAGCCGGCTGCATGCGAAAATTTCGGTCGGCGTGGGTGGCCACGTGAACCCGATCGATACCGGCGGCGGCAAGACCGGGCCGGATGCCTATCACGCGGCCGTGACCCGGGAAATCGAGGAGGAACTTGAACTTCCCGGGGAACACGAACACCGCATCGTCGCCCTGCTCAATGACGATTCGAACCCGGTGGGCCAGGTCCATCTCGGGATCGTGCATCTCATCGAACTGAAGTCCGATGCGGTTTCCTCCCGCGAGGATGCGCTCGCCGATCTGGGTTTCATGGCCTTGGACGAACTGAACGGAAACCGCTTCGAGGACCTGGAAACCTGGTCCAGGTTCTGTGTTCGTTATCTGGCAGGGGACGGCATTGGATCGCCATGATTCGTGCCTTGCGGGTGAAATTATTTGTCTTGGATCGCAAGATTGGAGTAGCCGACTGCGCTGCGTTTGCTCAAGGTCTTGCAAATGCATTGACCGTCAAGATCCCTCCTCCTTCCGATGCCAGCGAAAACCAGACCTGCGAAGCCCCGGATTCTGATTGTGACTCCGGAGATCACCTACCTGCCCTCGGGCATGGGAAACATGACGCAGCGCATGTCGGCCAAAGCCGGGGGAATGGCGGATGTTTCGGCATCGCTTGTTTCGGCGTTGTTCGAGCTCGGCGCGGATGTCCACGTGGCCCTGCCAAACTACCGCCGCATGTTCCAAGGCGACATTTTCAGTCTCCACGACAAGGAGCTGCGGAAATATCACGAAGTCCTGCCCGACACCCACATCCATCTCGCGGAAGACCGGATTTTTTATTACCGCGACCAGGTTTACAGCAATCACAACGAGGAGGCGATGCGCATCGCGCTGGTCTTCCAGCGTGAGGTGATCAACCATGTGGTTCCGCGCGTGCGTCCGGACCTGATCCACTGCAACGACTGGATGACCGCGTTGATTCCCGCCATGGCGCGGCGGCGGGGAATCAAGAGCCTGTTCACGGTGCACAACATCCACACTCGGCAGGTTTCCCTCGCCCAGGTCGAGGAATTCGGCATCGATGCCGCGGAATTCTGGATGAACCTCTATTTCTGCGGCCTGCCTGCCAACTACTATCATGCCCGGTCCCACGTGCCGGTTGACCTCCTGACTTCCGGTATTTTCGCGGCCCACTACATCAACACCGTCAGCCCGCGCTTCCTCTGGGAAATGGTCGAGGGCTGGCATTCGGTGGTGCCCGACTCGGTGCGTGCCGAGTTGCGCAACAAATACTTCGCCGGCTGCTCCGCGGGGATCCTCAACGCACCCGACGTTTCCTACAATCCGGCGACCGACGACTCCCTGGCGCGCACCTTCACCGCGGAGGATGTGATGGCGGGCAAGGCCGCCAACAAGCTCGCCCTTCAACGCGAGCTCCAGCTCAAGGTGGATTCGAACGCCCCCATCTTCTTCTGGCCCTCGCGCCTTGATCCGGTGCAGAAGGGCCCCCAGCTGCTGACGGACATACTCTATCAAATCGTCTCCAAATACTGGAAACAGGACCTCCAGGTGGTGGTGGTTGCAAATGGTCCGCACCAGCCGTTTTTCGACAACATCGTCTCCTCGTTCGACCTTCATGAGCGGGTTTCGGTGGTGGATTTCGACGAGCGGCTCTCGCGGCTCGCCTACGCGGCCTCGGATTTCATGCTCATGCCCTCGCTTTTCGAGCCCTGTGGCCTGCCCCAAATGACCGCTCCGCTCTATGGGTCGTTGCCCGTCGTGCACTCGACCGGCGGGCTTTACGATACCATCCGGCCGCTTGATGTGGAGCACTCGCGGGGCAATGGGTTCCGCTTTGATTATTACGGCTCCGAGGGCCTGCGCTGGGCGATCGATCAAGCGATGGCGTTTCATGCCCTTCCGGCGGAAATTCGCGAGCGCGAGATCCGCCGGATCATGGTCGAGAGCACCCGCGAATTCAGTCATCATGAAGTGGCCCGCCGCTACATCGAGATCTATGAGCAGATGCTCGAGCGGCCACTCGTCGAGACCGAATCCGGCGAGGCGATCAAGGCGATGGCCGAAAGCCAGACCGCGCAACTGGTGGCGGAGTGAAAAATCCGGCACCCGCAATTCAGCGTTGCGGATTTCTAACGACTGCTTGGACGTTCGAGACCTCCAACGAGGTGCGGGCTCCCATCAGCAGGGGATGGTTTGGCAACTCGTGACCTGCAGGAAAACCGAAAACCACGGGATAATCATAAGCCTCAACCGCCTCGCGGATGATTTCACAGGCTGTCCGGCCATAGGGTGTCGCGCCATCCCTCATTCCGGTGAAATGGCCGACAACCAGGCCGGACAGTTGTTCCAGAACCCCGCCCGCCCTGAGATTCTGCATGACCCGGTCGAGGCGGTAATGCAGGTCGTGAATATCCTCGATGACAAGGATCTTTCCCCGCGGCCTGATGTCGAGCGGAGTTCCCCGCAGGCTTTGGATGATCGACAGGTTGCCGCCGGTTAGAATGCCGGAGGCCACGCCGTTTCGGTTCAACTCATGCGGCGCCACCAGGTCCTCGCGCGGCTTGCCGGCAAGCAGCTCCATCAGTTGGCGGAAGCTCTCGGTGACGGCTCCATCATGCTCGAAGGAGGCCGTCATCACCCCATGGATGGAGGCGATGCGGCGGCGGGAGAGCCAGGCATGGAAAACGGTGACATCGCTGAATCCAACCAACCATTTCGGGTGCTTCAAGAACGATGACCAGTCGAGTCGGAGATGGGTTCTCAAACAGCCGTATCCTCCGCGAGAGAAGAAAATCGCCCTGACCGCCGGATCATCGAGCGCCTTCTGCATGTCCGCCGCCCGCGCCGCATCCGAACCGGCAAACACCCCGTCTTCGTCAAATGCGTGCCGGCCGATCCGGACCTTGAATCCCTGCTGTCGGAGCAATTCCGCCCCGCGCTCGACCGCCTTGCGGCCGACCTTGCCGGAGGGCGAGACGATCGAGACCTTGTCGCCCGGGACGAGATGGGGAGGAAACCTCATTTCACGCATGGTGCAACAGGATCGAATTCGCCGCGAAGTGGTCGGACAGGATATCGGAAACGATGACGATGGGGGTGCCGGTGCGCACGAGTTCCTCCTTGAGGAGTTGTTCGCTGACGCGCTGGATGGTTTCCTCGATATTCGAGGCGAATGACAACTTGATCGCACGGACGCCGCGGGTGAGGGACAGCTTGCGGCAGACGCTTTCCTTGGGCGTGACGGCGTAGAAGCCGGCGGTGCGCGGGCGGAGCATGGCCACCATGTTGGCAAGCACGCCGC
>JBGSUP010000226.1:0-4894 GCA_041753485.1 Akkermansiaceae bacterium | reverse complement strand
CGCTCGGCTCCGACACCGGCGGCTCGATCCGCCAGCCAGCCTCGCATTGCGGCGTGGTTGGCCTCAAGCCCTCCTACGGCCGGGTTTCCCGCTATGGGCTGGTCGCCTTCGCCTCCTCGCTTGATCAGATCGGCCCGCTCACCCGCACGGTCGAAGACGCCGCGCTCATTCTGCAAGCCATCGCCGGCTTCGATCCCGCGGATTCCACCTGCCTCGATGCACCAGTGCCGGATTATCTAACCAGTATTCACCATGGTGTGAAAGGCCTGAAACTCGGCGTGCCGAAGGAATACTTCGGCGAGGGCATCGATCCCGGTGTGCGCAAAAACGTCGAGGCTGCCATCCAGAAACTCGCCGCCCAAGGCGCGGAAATCGTCGAAATCTCACTCCCGCACACCGAACACGCGGTGGCCACCTATTATGTCATCGCCCCGGCCGAGGCGTCCTCGAACCTCTCGCGCTTCGATGGCATCCGCTACGGCCACCGCGCCGCCAATCCCGCGGACATCCTCGATCTTTATAAAAAATCCCGCGAAGAAGGATTCGGCCCGGAAGTGAAACGCCGCATTATTCTGGGAACCTACGTGCTCTCTTCCGGTTATTACGATGCCTACTACGGCCGCGCGCAAAAAGTCCGCACGCTCATCCGCCGGGATTTCGAAAACGCCTTCCAACAGGTCGATGCCATCGTCTCGCCGGTCGCGCCCACGCCGGCCCGCAGGCTCGGCGCCTATGCCGATGATCCGCTGCACGAATATCTATCCGACATCTTCACCCTATCCGCCAACCTCGCCGGTATTCCCGGCATCTCGGTGCCTTGCGGCGTCACCGATTTCGATGGCGGCAAAAACCTGCCAACCGGCCTGCAAATCCTCGGCCCGCACCTCGGCGAGGCCAAGCTTCTCCAGATTGCCAAGGCGGCGGAAGAGTAACTCGGGAAACACCAACCCCCGCCAGCCGCTCAGTTTTGATGATCTTTCGCAATTTCAACCCCACGATCAGCGCCTGCTTTGGAAACCCCACCTGCGGGAGTCGGAAGACTGTCATGGGCCAATGGCGACCAACTCCAGGCAGACGCTTTCCGGAATTCCCGGGAGTCAAAACCTCTCACAGGAGTCACAGACGCTAACGCCGGGCGGCATCGCTTTCGATCCATGCCCAGAGGCTGGCGAGGCTGGCGCGGACTTGGTTCTTGGATTCTGTCAGTTCGCCGCCGGGAGCCGCCTTGCCGAAAAGATAGAATTTGATCTTCGGCTCGGTGCCGGAGGGGCGCACGGCGAAGGAACGGCCGTCCTCGAGATCGACGAAGAGCATTTTCTCCTTCGGCAGGAGGTCGCCCTCCTGATCGTAGAGGTCCTGCTTGGCGAAATCGCGGACGCGGACGACCGCGGAGCCATCGACTTCGGTCGGCGGGTTCTCGGCGTAGGAGTTGGCGAGAGCCTGGATTTTCGCGGCTCCGTCGGCACCTTCCATCACCAGCGACTTGCCGATTTCAAGATGGTAGCCGAATTCGGCGTAAATCCCGTCCATCAGCTCGGGGATGGTTCTGCCGATGGATTTCGCGTAGGCGGCGATTTCGGCGAACATCAGCGCCGCGCCGTTGGCGTCCTTGTCGCGCACCGCATCGGAACCGAGATATCCATAACTCTCCTCGCCGCCGAAAACGAAGAAACGCGAGTATTCGAGCCGCAGTAGGCGCGTCTGTTCTTCGGTGAGAGAGCGGTAATCGCCCTTCTTGTCGGCGGGGATGGAGTTCTCGTATTTGCGCAGCTTGCCGGCGATGTATTTGAAACCGGTGAGGGTATCGACGATGCCGACGCCGAAACCGTCGGCGATGGCCTTTTGCAGTTCGGTGGTGACGAAGGTCTTCACCAGCACCGCGCGGCTGCGGTTGGCATGGTTGAGCCAGCCGAGTTCGAAGCAGGTCTTGAGGCGATACCAGGCCATCAGCGAGCCGATCTGGTTTCCTGTTAGAAGAACCATTTCGCCGTTGGAATCCCGGACGGCCACGCCCATGCGGTCGGCATCGGGGTCGGTGCCGATGACAATTTCCGCGCCTTCTGCGAGTGCGAGGTCGATGGCCATTTTCAGGGCCGGGGCGTTTTCCGGATTCGGCGATTCCACGGTGGGGAAACGCCCGTCCTGCACATCCTGTTCGGGAACGGTGAGGACATCGAAGCCGAAGGAGCGGAGCATCGGTACGTTGATGTGGCCGCCAGTGCCGTGGAGATTGGTGAAGACGATTTTGGTGGATGCGCCAATGAGCAGCGATGGCTGGAGCAGCAGGGTTTTGAGGCGCTCGACATAACAGGCATCCATGTCCGCACCGAGGACGGTGATAGTGCCGCGCTGGTTTTCCGGGAGGGCGTCGTAGTGCTCGCTGGTGATGGCGTTCACCTCCGCGATGATGCCCTCGGCGTGCGCATCGACGATTTGCGCGCCATCATTGAAGTAGGCCTTGAAGCCGTTGTCGTGCGGAGGGTTGTGGCTGGCGGTGAGGACGACGCCGGCGTCGGCGCGCAACTCGCGGATGGCGAAGGAAAGCTCGGGAGTTGAGCGGGGCCCGTCGAAGAGAAAGGCATCGCAACCGAGTTCCGAGCAAACCTTGGCGCTGAACGAGGCGAAATCACGTGAGAAGTGCCGGGTGTCATGGGCGAACACGAGCATCGGCCGGCGGCCCTCACCGACGAATTGTTTTGTATAAGCGACCAAGCCGCGCACGGCGCGGCTGAGGTTGTAGAAATTCATGGTGGCGGTGCCAGTGCAGGGATGCTCCGGGCGCCCGTTGGGTCCTCCGTTTCCCTGTTCCGCCGTGGTCACCACGCGGCCGATGGTGCGGCCGCGCAGGCCGCCGGTGCCGAAGGCGAGGGTTTTGAAGAAGCGGTCGTTGAGTTCCTCCCATGAGCCGGATTCCACAAGCTCGCCCACGGCGTTTTCGGCGACCACGCTGGTGGTGCCGGCGAGCAGGGCAAGGAGGTTGGATGCCGTGGATTCGAGGAGTTTGCCGTCGGCGACTGCGGCGGTGAGGGAGGATTCAAGCGGGCTCATGTCGGGCGGATGCTAGGAATTTTCCGCCGCGTGGCAATGCCATGTTGGCGGTGAAGCGCCTTCTGCGCGTCGATTTGCGGAAACCGTGCGTATTTCACCACCCGCTTGCGTCCTGGCGGGGTTGCCGTAAGCGTTTAAACGCGTCATTTCAAGGAATCGGGCCTTGGGAAACCATGTCGAAGCGTGTTTCGGAGCGCTCCCATTTGATCGGAATCCTGCAACTCTCGAAATCTCATGAAACACCATCCTTGCCTCTCTCACTTGGTCTGCGCCGCCCTCGGGCTGGCCCTTCTCACCGGCAATGCTCCGGCCCATCCCGGGCATTACGGTCGCGCCGCCGATACCTCGGCCTTCGTCGCAGGCTTCCTCCATCCGTTTTCGGGTCTCGATCACATGCTGCTCGCGCTTGCCACCGGCTGGCTGGCTTTCTCGCTGGGTCGGCGCGCGGCGGCCGCGGTGATCACCGCGTTTCTCGCCATGCTGGCGGTCGGTGCTTTGTCCGGCCGCGGCTTCAGTGGTTCTTCGTTTCTGGAGGCCGGTCTCTCCCTGACCTTGATCGCGGCGGGTGGGATCATGCTCGCGCCGACGCTGCGGACAGCAGGAATCCTGGTCGCCGCCGCAGTGGCTGCCGGCCTGATCCATGGTTTCGCTCACGGTGCCGAGACCCTTCCCGGACTTTCATTCCCCGCATGCGCCGCCGGATTCGTGGTCGCTACAGCCCTGCTCGTTGGGATGGGCGGGTTGTTGCAGGCCGCCGTCTCGCGGATGACGCGTCCCGCGATGCTGCTGCGGCCGTTTGGCGCGGCGCTGGTCGCATTGGGTCTCAGCGCCCTCGTGCGCATCTTATGAGCTCCTTGTCGCCGGCAAAAACCAACTATGGAAACACCGTCATGAACCTTCTTTCCCGCCGCCGTTTTATTGAAACCACCGCCGCCACCGCAGCCGCCATCGCTTGGAACAACCCGCTGTTCGCCGCGCCCGGGGCTGACGCCGAGGGCCCGTGGGACCTCATTGCGGTTAGAAACGGCGGGGCGGTCGAAATGTTCGAGGCCGGTATCGCCGTGCTTGGCGGAATGAAGGCCTTTGTGGGAAAAGGCCGGAAGGTGGTGATCAAGCCCAACATCGCCTGGGACCAGCCTCCGGAAATCCCCGCCAACACCAATCCCGAACTCATCGCCGCCATCGTCAGGCATTGCCTCGCGGCAGGCGCGGCGAAAGTCACCGTTTTCGACCACACTTGCCACAATTGGGAGCGCTCCTACAAGACCAGCGGCATCGCCAAGGCCGTGACGGATGCCGGCGGCAGCATGGCCCCCGCGAACCTCGTGGATCACTACCGCGAGGTCGGGTTGCCCAAGGCCAGAATCTTGAAAAAGGCGCTCATCCACAACGAGATGCTCGATTGCGATGTCTTCATCAACGTGCCCATCCTAAAGCACCATGGCGGGGCGAAACTCTCGCTGTGCATGAAAAACCTGATGGGTGTGGTCTGGGACCGCCGCTTTTTCCACAGCAAGGGGCTCGACCAGTGCATTGCAGACATGTGTTTCGCACCCAGGAAGCCGGACCTCAACATCATCGACGCCTATCGCATTCTCCGCAAGAACGGCCCGCAGGGTCGCGCCGAGGAGGACGGCGAGATCGCCAAATACCAGATGCTCGGCACTGACATGGTCGCGCTCGATGCCGCCGCCGCCAGGCTCTTTGGCATGAAACCGGAGGATCTCGGGTTCGTGAAATTCGCCGCTGAAATGGGTGCTGGCGAGGGAGACTTGGCGAAGGTGAAAATCAAGCGCATCACGCTCGGCGCATGAACGTGGCACTCTACCGCCGGCTGCGGATCGTC
>JBGSUP010000225.1:0-3372 GCA_041753485.1 Akkermansiaceae bacterium | reverse complement strand
GGCCGCCGGAGGAGGCGTCAGTTTCAAGAGGGCTTCGTCGAAAGCAACGGTGCCGGTGACGGATCCGGACGAAATGCGGACGATCGTGCCGAGGGGATCGCCGGTCTTGCGGGTTACAGCGAGGATTTTGAAACCGCCGCTGGGCTTATCTGAATCGATCGTGATGCGTTCATCCGGTTTTTTTTTATTGAGGAGGGTGACCCGGTAGCCGCTGGAGATCGGTGAGACGCCGCCGAGCGCGTAGTCTTCAAGCGGGTTGACGGCCTGACCCTGCTCGGGTGGCGGTGGTTTTGAAGTGAAGGGAGAATTCGTCCACAGGCCGGTGTATTTCATGAGCGGCGCTTTTTTCGGCAAATCCGCCGCCGCCCAGCCGGCAAGGGCGGGTGAAAGCAGGAAGATGCGGAGTGCGGGGTGCATGGACGATGTTATAAAATTAAATTCCGGATTTTTAAAATTTAATTTTCAGGTCGGTGGAAGTGGCACGAACCATTGTTCGATGGTGGCGGTGCAGTCGATTTTGGTGTCGTCCTGGCTATTGGGCGAGAGGCGAATGATGGTGGCGCCGCGGAGTTGTTCGGGGGTGTTGAGGCGGTCGAACCAGCGGTAGAGGGCGTCTTCACCGCCATTGACGGTGATTTGGATTTTGGCGCGGTGGTAATGAAGGCCTTCGGTGGAGGTGGTGGGGAGGGGTTTTTGGGATTTGATGGTGAGACCGGAGCTTTTGGCCTCGCGTTCACAGAGTTGCTGGAGCTTGGTCTGGACATCCTGGTTGACGGCGGCCTGTGGCTCGTGCTTGGCGAGCCAATCCATTTCGTCGGTGACCTGTTCGCGGCTGGCGCGGAACATCTCGGCGGTTTCGAGTTTCTGGCGCGCCTGATCGCGCTGAAGACTCACTTCGAGACGCTTGCTTTTGAAAAACCCGATGGCCAGGAAATTCAGAACCAGAAATCCCGCCGTGGCGAAGAAGATCAGGAGTTTTTTCTCGCGTGGCGACAGGGGTGGAAATTAAAATTTTAAATTCTAGAGGTTGGATTTCGAAGGCAAGAACCCCGCAGAGACCGAGAATTGTCAGTTAGGGCTGGAGGACTTCCCCGGTGAAGACGAATTCCCAGCCGCGGGTGGACTGGTTGGGCTCCGGGGTCTGCCAGTTGAAGTGGGCGAGGCCGTTGTTTTTGGAAAGATTGAGGCTGAAGGTGTTGACGGCTGGAAGTCCGGGTGCTTCGCCGATGAGTTTGATCTCCATGGCGCTGATTTCAGCGGTTTTGAGGCGCAGGCCGCTGTTTGGCGGAATGCAGGATGCGACACGCTGGAGGATGTCCACCGGTGAGTGGGTGAGGTCGATGGCATGGGCGAGTTCGTCCCACTTGGCAATGTGCAGGGCGTAGGCCTCGCCCTCGGGGGCGACCGCCTCGGCCTGGGCGAGGAGTTTGCGGGTTTCCGCATGGGCCTGCCAGAGATCATAGGCGAACCAGCCGATCAATCCGAGATAGATCATGGCGGCGGCGGCCACGCCGAGAATGGTGTTGCGGCGGCGCAGGGCGCTCCGGCGGGCTGCGCGGACATCGGCCGGGAGGAGCTTGCTGAGAGGATCCGGTAGAATCGGTGCGGGCCGCGGCGAGACCTCGGTCCTGACATTGAAAGCGCTCTGGAGCGCGGCGGCATCAAGGCCTCTGGTGTTCGTCCAGACGATGATCCGCTGGGGTTCGAAGTTGAGGCCTTGCATGGCCAGCTGCATCAGGGAGAGCCGGATTTCCCTGGCGAGCGAAGCGTCCGGAGCCGGAGCATCGACGGCGGTGGCTTGGCAGTAAACCAGTTTTCCCTGGTGGGAAATGGCGAAGACCCAGCGGCCGAATTCCTTCCAGATGGCGAGGTTTCCCCCTTCCAGAGGATAGGCGCGGGCGGAGATGTCAAAACCCTTGGGACCACGCGGCGGAAGATCGCCATCCGCAGGAGACCGCAGGAAGACCGAGAGCAACGCGGTGTTCTCCGCTTCGCGGGCGACGATGAAGACATCGCTGAGTTGGCCGGCCATCGGATCCGGCCGGAGGCCGAGCCGCTCGGCGTGAAGGGCGGCGAGATCCGGAAAAAGCGCCTCGTCATCGCTGGTCACGCGCATTGGCACGGCGGTAAGGAATTTCACGGGGAAGAGCATCGTCAGATCGCCGGCCGGGATGCCGGTGAGCTCGCCAGCGTGAGCGAGGCCGCTGGCGCTGTGCAGCGTGTAGCCGGCATCTCCCTGGCGGGTCCAGATTTCCCATCCGGATTCGCCGGGGACGAGAAGCACATGTTCGGTGGATTTGCTCACGGGATGATTTCTTCGGTGCGTTCGAGGAGGGCTGGTTTGCCGGTGCGGTTGCGGACGATGGCGGTGATTTTGCGTTTGGCACCCTCGGCGTAGCCAATGCTTTCGATGCGGGTGGTGGCATCATTGACCGTGAAACGCCGTGCGATATCGGGACGACCATTGATGTCCACGCCCAAAAGATCAAGCGCGGCGGCGGCATTTTGAAAAGGAACGTCATCCTCGGTGTCGCGCTCGCCGTCGGTGCCGCGGACGGTTTCCGGGATGATTTGGGCCAACTCGACTCTGGACTCGGCGGCGGCGGCGATCAATTCCGCGCTGGCTTCATTGAGATCGAGGGCTCCGCTGCTCCAGACGGTGAACCATTCGCGCCAATCCGGGCGCAGGGCCTCGACCAGGTCCATGCCACGGACGAGGCGGACTTCGTTGATGTCGTAAAACGGGCGGTTGAAGGGTTGGTTGATGCGGCCGGCCTTTTCGTAGTCGTCCTTTTCGGCACCGTTGAGCGCGACCTCGTCGTTTGCGTCCACCCAATCGCTGAGGGCATCGGTCACTGCCTGCGCGTCATCGAGCTCAAGTCCCCAATCGATGAAAATCGAGCGCAGCAGGGCTTTGTCGTCCTGAAGCAGGATGGAATTGATGTTGAAACGGGCGCCCTCGGAAATGATCCGCACTTCGAAGCCCTCGCCGGTTTCGTCATTCAACTGGCGCAGGATCGGGTCCGAGCGTTTGATGATCGGATTGGAGCCGATTGCGATTCCCATTTCGGCGACCTGGCGGGCACGCGAGCCGTGGATTTTGGCGGAAGCGAGTTCCATATCGAAGGAAATGACACGCAGCGCGGCCATGGTGGCGATGCCGAGGATCGCGATCAACCAGAGCACCGCGAGCAAGGCGACACCGCGGCGGGAGCGGTGCGTCGATGGAGTTGCCGAACGCATGGGTTTGAGTCTCATGGTTGCTCCGGATTCCCGGGAATCCGATTTCCGGGAGGTTGGCCGCCGCCACCGGGAATCGGAACATTGACGTTGATCCCGCCGGCAATTGCCTGGGTGATGGCAGGCAGCCCG
>JBGSUP010000224.1:0-2210 GCA_041753485.1 Akkermansiaceae bacterium | reverse complement strand
GCTTCGCGTGCCATGGGCACCCGCCATCGGCTGCGGGCTTGCCGCGCTTTTCCTCGGCGGCGGGGTGCTCGTCGCATGGATTACCCGCCGGACCATCACCCGGGATTTCCACCAGCACCTGCTCGACACCTGCGGGGCCTTTGCAAGCGCCCTGCACAGCGATTATGAGGAAGCCCTGCGGGCGGTGTTCCGCGATTATGCCGCCACGCTTGAAATCGTCCGCAATCACCATGCCCGCGAGAAACTCGCCATCGAGCCGCGCCTGCGCCGCTGGCAGGAACTCTTCCTCACCCTCAAGGCCATCGAACAGGATCTGTGAAGGTGGTTTCCGTGGGGAATTCCCTTCCCATCCCGGTCACCCCGATTTTTACTGAAACCCGTCAACCTCCCACTCCAGCCACCATGTTCGACCCCACCATCCGCCGCATGCCCCGCCCGCAGGAAATCTCACGCATGACCACTGCGGAGCTGCGCGAGGCTTTCCTCGTCCCCGCGATCTATCAGCCCGGCAGCCTGCAAGGCCTGTTCACCGATCTCGACCGCATGGTCATCGCTGGCGCCGTCCCCGGCGATGCGCCGCTGGAACTTCCGAATCCCAGGGAAACCGGCCGTGGCTTCTTTCTCGAACGCCGCGAGCTCGGGGCCATCAACACCGGCGGTCCCGGCGAGGTGAGCGTGGACGGGAGATCCTACAACGTGCCATCGCTCGCCTGCATCTACATCGGCATGGGCTCGCAAAATGTGACCTTCGCCAGCAGTGATGCAAAGCAGCCGGCGAAATTCTTCATTCTCAGCTGCCCTGCCCACTCGGCCCGTCCCACCACCGTGGCCACCCGCGACGAGGCGACCACCGTGCCGCTCGGTTCACAGGCCACCGCCAACGAGCGCGTGATCCGCCAATACATTCACGAAAACGGCATCCAGAGCTGCCAGCTCGTGATGGGCTTCACCGAACTTGCCGGCGGCAGCGTCTGGAACACCTTCCCGCCGCACACCCACAACCGCCGCTGCGAGATCTATCATTACTTCGACATGCAAGACCGCGTGCTCGCCCACTTCATGGGAGAACCCTCCGCCACCCGCCACCTGTTCCTTCAGGACGAACAAACCGTGCTCTCGCCCTCGTGGTCGATCCATTCGGGCTGCGGCCAGGGCAGCTACAAGTTCATCTGGGGCATGGCTGGTGAAAACCAGACCTTCACCGACATGGACGCCATCAAACCCGCCGATCTCCGCTGAAATCCCAAAGATTCCATCCAAATACCATCATGAGCAGATTCGCTAACAAAGTCGCCGTCGTCACCGGAGCCAGTCGCGGCATCGGTCAATCCATCCTCCTCGCCTTCGCCGGTGAAGGAGCGCACGCCGTCAGCGTCGATATCGGAGACCACAGCGAGACTGCGGAAAAAGTCGCCGCGCTCGGCGGCAAGTTTACCGGCCTCACCGCCGACTTCGGGAAAATGGACCAGGCCGCCGCCAAGGACATCGTTTCCCAAATCACCGCCGCCACCGGCCGCGTGGACGTGCTGGTGAACAACGCCGGCATCATCAAGCGCAACCCAGCCGTGGATTTCCCGGAAGAGGACTGGAACTCGGTGATCCAGATCAATCTAACCGCCCCGTTCTTCCTCTGCCAGGCCTTCGCCAAATGGTGGCTCACCGGCGGCCGCGAGCAATCGCCGGAAGACGCACGCCTCAAGATCGTCAACATCGCTTCGATGCTCTCGTTCCAGGGTGGCATCCTCGTCCCGTCCTACACCGCCGCCAAGAGCGGCATCGCCGGCATCACCCGCGCGCTGGCCTGTGAGTGGGCCAAGGAACGCATCAACGTCAACGCCGTGGCCCCCGGCTACATCGCCACCGAAAACACCCGCCCGATCCGCGAGGACGAGAAGCGCAACCAAACCATCCTCGACCGCATCCCCGAGGGCCGCTGGGGCACTCCGGAGGACATCGCCGGCAGCTGCGTCTTCCTCTCCTCCAAGGACGCCGACTACCTCAACGGCACCATCATGAATGTCGATGGCGGCTGGCTCAGCCGTTGATCAATTCCCCCGGCGATGGCCGAAACAACTCACAACCGGGTCCGGCCCGCGCGGCTTGATGGCATGACGCCCATCGAGGTGGCTGCGGGTCTGCGCCATCTGCCGGGACTGGTGTTTTTCGATGCCGCCGGAAACCTGCCACTCACCGCCAGCCAGCCGGTCTCG
>JBGSUP010000223.1:0-3041 GCA_041753485.1 Akkermansiaceae bacterium | reverse complement strand
CTGCGCTCGCCCTCGGGAAACACCAGCACGCGGCGGCCCTCCTTGAGTTTGCGGATGATGGTCTTGAGGCTGGCCATGTCCGGCCGGTCCTGGTCCACCGGGATCGCGTTCCACTTGGTGTAGAGCCAGCGGGTGATCGGGGTGAACAAGGTCTTGCGAGCGAGATAAACCATCTCGTCCTTGTAGAGATTGCCGATGAGCGGTGGATCGAGGAAACTCTGGTGATTCGAGGCCACCAGCACCGGGCCCTCGGTGATGAGGTGCCCGCCGCCCTTGATCCTCAGGCCGAAGAGGGAACGGAACGCCGCCCCGAAGGACATCCAGCCGAGCCAATAGATCCATTTCATGGGAGATGCTGAAGAGCCGGAAAACCGGGATGCTGATCGTGCTGATAGAACAGGGAGCCTGCTGCCGGAGTTTGAGAACCATTTTTTCCCAACGCCGGTCCCGCCGACTGCCGGAACCGGCGGGATGTTCCGCTGCGGCCGAAGCGGAACGCAACCGCAATCTCGGATTTTTCGAAGGTGCCCGCAGGAGGGCCTGCCAGCGGATGTCGGGACGATCACGCTTGGCTAAAACCCGGTATTGCACTTTCCGGTCGGGACTCCAGAATCCCGCCATGGACCTTGACCTGATCGACGTGCAATTCGACCTGCGGAGCATCAAGCCGCGCGAGTTGGAGGAGGCGTTTGAAGATCCATTTGCCGTGCGTTTCCTGCCGGACAGCGAGCGCGGCGACGGTGCCACCCGCTTTTACGCCCTCGGCCGCACGATTGCCGACCGCTATCTGTTTTTCGCGTTTTCGACCGACGGCAAGACCGCCCGCGTCGTCGCCGCCCGCGAAATGTCCGAGGCCGAGCGGAAATTCTACGACCGCAAATACGCTGAATTCCGCTAACACCCCGCCCCTTGATTCCATGAATGCAATTTCCCGCTGGTCTGAGATTCCCGAATTCCCCGATGAGGCCGCCGAGGCCCGGTTCTGGGAAGCCCACGAGTTGGACGGCCGCCTGATGGCCACCTCCGTGCACGAGGCCGACTCCCGCGAATCCACGACCATCACGCTGCGCTTCGATCCCCGCATGCTTTCGCGCATCAAACGCATCGCCCGCTCGCGTTTCCTCAACTACCAGTCGATGATGAAACAGTGGCTCGCCGAGCGGCTGGAGGATGAAATGCGAAAGCTCTGATCATGAACCAACTCGATCAGCTCAAGACGCTCACCACCGTCGTCGCCGATACCGGCGACTTCGAGTTGATGAAAATCTATCAGCCGCAGGATGCGACCACCAATCCCTCGCTGATCCTGCAAGCCGCCGCCAAACCCGAATACCGCCACCTCGTCGAGCAGGCCGTGCGGGAGCATTCCGCCGCAGGCATCGATGCAATCCTCGACCGCATTCTCATCCTCTTTGGTCTGGAAATCCTCAAAATCGTCCCCGGCCGCGTGTCCACCGAGGTGGACGCCCGGCTCTCGTTTGACACCGCCGGCACCATCGACAAGGCCCGCCACTTGATCGCCGCCTACGAGAGGGAAGGCCAGCCGCGCGAGCGCGTCCTGATCAAGATCGCCTCCACCTGGGAAGGCATCAAGGCCGCCGAAGTGCTCGAAAAGGAAGGCATCCGCTGCAATCTCACGCTGCTGTTTTCCTTCGCCCAGGCGGTGGCCTGTGCCGAGGCCGGGGTCCGGCTCATCTCGCCTTTCGTGGGCCGCATCCTCGATTGGTATAAGGCATCCACCGGCATGGACTATCAGGCCGAGGACGATCCGGGCGTGCAATCCGTGCACCGGATCTACAACTATTACAAGAAATACGGCTACCGGACCGAAGTCATGGGTGCCTCGTTCCGCAACAAGGGGGAAATCCTCGCGCTGGCCGGCTGCGACCTTCTCACCATCAGCCCCGGGCTGCTGGGTGAACTCCAGGCCTCCACGGATCCGGTGCCCGCCCGCCTCACTCTCGCGAGCGCGGCCAGTTGTGACGAAGCGAAGATCGGTCTCGACGAGAAGGCCTTCCGCTACGCCCTCAACGAGGACGCCATGGCAACCGAAAAAACCGCCCAGGGCATCCGCGGCTTCGCCGCCGACATCGTGAAGCTCGAGGCGCTGGTCAGAAGCATCTAGCAGGTGGCCCGGTGCCTGCAGCAAGCCATTCCCAATCCAACCCCGCCACACGATGAGCATCCAATGGAAGGGCGTCATGCCCGCAACACTGACCCAGTTCAACGCCGATCTCAGCATCGACCACTCCTTGATGGCCGAGCACGGCCGCTGGTTGGTCGAAAACGGCTGCACCGCAATCGTCGCCCACGGCTCGCTGGGCGAGGGAGCCACGCTTTCCTTCGATGAAAAAGTCGCGCTGCAGAAAACCTACGTCGCCGCCGTCCCCGACACCCCGGTGATTCCCGGCATCGCCGCGCTATCGACCAGGGAAGCCGTCGATCTCGCCAAGGCCGCCAGCGACAACGGCTGCCGCGGCCTGATGGTGCTGCCGCCCTATCTCTACGCGTCGGACTGGCGGGAAATGAAGGCGCACATGGCTGCGGTCATCAGCGCCACCGATCTGCCGTGCATCATTTACAACAATCCCGTCGCTTACAAAACCGATTTCATTCCGGCTCACATCAAGGAACTCGCCGACGAGTTTGCGAATGTGGCGGCGGTGAAGGAATCCTCGACCGATGCGCGCCGCGTGGCAGGCATCCGCGAGCTGTGCGGTGAGCGCGTGACCATCGGCGTGGGCGTGGACGACTGCGCGCTGGAAGGATTCGCCATGGGCGCGAAATTCTGGATCACCGGCGTGGGCGATGCCTTCCCGGCCTACAACGTGAAGTTGCTGGAACTCGGCGTGGCCGGCCGCATCGAGGAGGCGATGCCGATCTATCAGTGGATGCTGCCGCTGCTGCGGATGGACACCGTCGTCAAGTTCGTCCAGCTCATCAAGCTCCAGCAGATGCTCGCCACCGGCGGCAGGCTCGGCAACGCGCGGGTCCGCCCGCCGCGCCTCGAACTCGCCGGAGCCGAGCTTGCTGCGGCCACC
>JBGSUP010000222.1:0-3841 GCA_041753485.1 Akkermansiaceae bacterium | reverse complement strand
GCGCGGCGGGGTTCCGGTGGCGGCCGAGATCGCCGCCGGGCTGGGCATCGACTTCGACCTGCTGATCGTCCGGAAACTCGGCGTGCCGGGGCACGAGGAATACGCCATGGGAGCGATCGCCGGCGGCGGCGTGCTGGTGCTCGATCATCACGTGGTGGCACAGCTGGGGCTGGACTTGGACAAGGTGGAACAAGTGGTCGAGCGCGAGACCCGCGAGCTCGACCGCAGGGAACTCCTCTACCGGGCGGGCCGTCCGCTGCCCCAGATCGCCGGCCGCACGGTGATTCTGGTGGATGATGGCGTCGCCACCGGTTCGACCATGTCAGCGGCCATCGAATTGCTGCGCCACCAGAAAGCGGGGCGGATTATCGTGGCGGTTCCGGTTGCCCCGCGCGACACCGCCAAGCGCCTGCGGCAGGAGGCCGATGACGTGGTCACTCTGCTCGAGCCCGCCGATTTTATCGCTGTGGGACGCTGGTATGAGGACTTCTCCCAAACCACCGATGACGAGGTGAGCCGCCTGTTGAAAGCGCGGGCATGATGCTCAGATGCCGACTGGATAGGTCTCCGGTGCCTCGTCCCGGGTCCACGCCGCCGTCCGCTCCAGCGGTTCGACCGCGCGCGTTTGATCATAGTGGAGCACCGCATCGAACTGCCGCGGCAGACATGCCTCGAAGTAATGGCTGGCTCGCTCGGACTCCGGCCGGTAAATCACACCGATCGCCCGCTCGAGGCGCGGTTCCATCAGGGCCTGTGTGGCCGCATGGTTCGCGCCCAGATCAAGCCAGAAATCAGGAATCCCCGCCTGGTGGAACAACTTTTCGTAACTGCCATCCATGCCCGGGCGCACCTGCTTGCGCTCGGCGGGAAGGTGCCAGCCGGAGGCTGCCGTGACGGTGCCGGTGTAGGTGGTGAACCCGATCAGTCGCGCCTGCCGACCTGGAAAATGCTGGCGCACAAGTTGGCCGAGGTTCCACTCGCCACGCCGCGACATTTGGGTGGCCCGCGCATCGCCGAGGTGGGAGTTGTGCGCCCACAACACGACCTTGGCCGTGCCGGTGGTGGATTGCAGATGGGCGATGAGCTCGATGAGGGTTTCCATCATGTGCTTGTCCCGCAGGTTCCATGACGAGACGTCGGAGCGGAACATCTGCCGGTAGTATTCCTCGGCATTTCTCACCAGCCGCGCGTTCTGCTCGGCGAAGAAGAACTCATCGATCGCCGCAGGACCATTGCGTGCCAGCAACTCGACTTCCTTGGCGCGAAGATCGATCAGTTGCTGGAGCACTTCCATGCGGCAGCCCTCGCTCATGCCGGATCCCGCGAGCAGGCCGTAGTTTTGCGGATCCCGCCCGAAGCGATCCATGCAGCCGTAGCGGATCCTGGCCTTGGCGGCCTCCGCCGGATCCTTGGCCTCAAGATAGGTGATGACCTCGTCCATCGACTTGTGCAGGCTGTATAAATCCAAGCCATAGAAGCCCGCCTGACGGTCTGCGGCATACGCGTGTTCATTGTGATTCCTGAGCCAACCGATGAAATCGACGACATCGGCATTGCGCCACATCCATCCGGGGAAGCGCTCGAAGCCGGCCAGCGCCTCCACGCTGTCCTTATCGCCGGGTTCCAGACGCACATAGCGGTTGACTCGGCAGGCGTCCGGCCAATCGGCCTCCACCGCCACCGCATTGAACTCTTTTTCCTCGATCAAACGCTTGGTGAGCTGGGCCCGGATCCGGTAGAATTCATGGGTACCGTGGGATGCTTCCCCGATCAGAACGAGGGAGGCCTCGCCGATCATTTCGAGCAAGCCGTCGAAGTCCTCTTTGGCTCCGGTCAGTGGCATGGCGTGCTCGCGGATCCTGCGGAGTACGGTTTTATCCGATCCGGCAGTGGCCGCAGCCGCGCCTCCCGTTTGCAGAGGGTCTGCATGCCGGTTTTTGAAGCCGGTTTCAGTCCCCGGAGTGATTGGATTCATGAGGGCGAATGGGTTTGTGTTTGAAGGGTCTCCGGCGGAGTTTCCCCATCAGTGAACTGGTAAGGCGTGCTCGGACTCGGCTCAATAGGTTGAATTGCGTCCCACAGCTTGGGATCTGGCATCACCTCGGCATGCCGGGTTCCGCATTGGGGACTTGCGAATCCGCGAATTTGGCCTCCCTAACTGACAAACGGCAGTCTAGGGTCGGCGTGTGCTCCCGTGGTTCGCAAACAACCGTTTTCCGCTTTACCTCGCGCCGATGGCGGGGGTGACCGACGTGATTTTCCGCCAGATTTGCAAGGAGCTTGGCGCGGATGTGATGGTTACCGAGTTTGTCTCCGCCGAGGGCATCATGCAGGCCGATGAGCGCACGCGGAAATACACCGAATTCACCGAGGAGCAGCGGCCGGTCGGCGTGCAGTTGTTTGGTGCGGACGGCCGCCGGATGGGCGAGGCGGCGCGGAAAATCATCGATTGGAAGCGCCCTGATTTCATTGATCTCAACTTTGGCTGCCCGGTGAACAAGGTAGTCACACGCAATGGCGGGTCGTCGCTGCTCAAGGATTGCCCGCTGCTGGCGGAAGTCGCCACGGGCCTAGTGCGTGCGGTGGGCGATCAAGTGCCAGTGACGGCGAAAATCCGGATTGGCTGGGATGAAAAATCGATCAATGCGGCCGCAGTGGCGAGGATCCTTGAGGACTGCGGCATCCGTGCCATCGCCGTGCATGGCCGCACCCGATCACAAGGCTATGGCGGCGCGGCCGATTGGGAAGTGATCGATGCGGTGGCGCGTGCCGTCTCCATCCCGGTGATTGGCAATGGCGATCTTTCCTGCGGTGCCGATGTGGCCCGCCGGAAGAGGGAGACGGCGGTTTCCGGGGTGATGATCGGCCGCGCGGCGATGCACAATCCCTGGGTGTTCCGCGAGGCGAAGCATTTCCTTGAAACCGGCAAGGAGTCTGCGGAGATCACACTTGAGGAGCGCTGGGAACTGGTGCTGCGCCACTGCCGCATGGCCGTGGAAAGCGGTCGCCATGGCAGCGAAATTCAAACACTCACTGCGATGCGCTCGCGGCTGATGGCCTATTGCAAGGGCTTTCCCGGTGCGAAGGATCTTCGCCAGCGGCTCTGCCATGTCGCATCGGTTGCCGCCGTGGAGGAGTTGGCCGCGGATTCGATCAGTCGCGCCGAGTTGGCCGGGGTGTGACCGGGATCAGGGTTTTTGAACCACTCCCACCCGGAAGAAACGGGCGGGCTTGCCCTGAATCAATGCCGGCGGGCTTACCGAAACGACTTCCATTTCGCCATCGTCCGCCAGTTTCTCCGGTGCAGCGCTGGCATCGACCCAGGTGGTGAGATCGGCGCTGAATTGCGGACGGTAATTCAATCCCGCTTCCAGATGGTTTTTTCTCCGGCCGAACACGCCGCTGAATTTGAATTCCGGTCCCGCTCCCACGCGCACGGCGGGAGCGCCGCGCGAGGCGAGCAGGCCACCGACTTCCGACACAGTCCCGCCTTGCGCCACCTTGGGATCCGTGCCGAAGGCATACTCCTGCAAATTGATCAGGGGATCGCTGTCCGGGTTTCCATTGCTGCCGCCAGTCATTTGGTTGGCAAGCTGCCATTCCGCGAAGGTTGGCGGGCCAGCCTGCCGCACAATCACGCGGAAAAACCGCGGCTTCACGCCATTGATGAGTGCTGGGGCCTTGATAGAAACCAACTCGATCTCCGGGTCATCGTCCACCACCACCGGCGCTGCCGCAGCATCCTGCCAAGTAATCAAGTTGGCGCTGAACTGCGGACGATAATCCACCCTTACTGCCGCACGGTCCTTGCGTCGGCAAAACCGCCCATGAAATTCAAAGG
>JBGSUP010000221.1:0-3150 GCA_041753485.1 Akkermansiaceae bacterium | reverse complement strand
CTTCCTGACCAAGCCGTTCTCCACTGCGGAACTCGCGCTGCGCCTCGAAAACCAGATCGCCATGGCCCGCATCCGCCGTGAAATGTCCGATCTCAATGCCGAGCTGCAATCCGCACTCGAACAAATCAAGGAGAACGAAATCCTGATGGTCCGCAACGAGAAGCTCTCCGCGCTCGGCCGCATGAGCGCGGGCATCATCCACGAAATCAACAATCCGCTCAACTACGCCGGGGCCGGCATCCACGCCCTGGAAACCTTCACCAAGGATCTTCCCGCCGCCGATCAAGCGGACTTCCTCGACATCCTCAAGGACATCCGCGAGGGCGTCGAACGCGTTTCCCAAATCGTCATCGACCTCCGCAAGTTCACCCGCGAGGACAGCATGACTTCCGGCGATGCCGACCTCGTCGAAATCATCACCCGCTCCCGCCGCATGGTCAGCCACCAGCTTGGCAAGGACATCGATTTCAACTTCACCAAGCCGGAGCACGCCCTCATCCGCGGCAATCCCAACCAACTCGCCCAGGTCTTTATCAATTTTTTCCAAAACAGCATCGATGCCATCGAGCAGCGTCTCGAGACCGATGGCGGCGAGCGCGGCCGCATTGATGTCACCCTCGAACCCGCCGGCGAGGGCTGGCAGGTCTCCCTCCGCGACAATGGCAACGGCATCCCGCCGGAAAACCTGCAGAAGATTTTTGATCCCTTCTTCACCTCCAAGGACGTCGGCAAGGGCATGGGCCTCGGCCTCGCCATCACCCACCAGATCCTGCAATCCCACCGCGCCATGATCGAGGTGGACAGCCGCCCCGGTGCCTTCACCCGCTTCCGCATCGTCTTCCCCAAACCCTCCGACGAACCGGAATCCGATCCCGACCCCGAATCCCGACCCGAATCCGTCCTCGACCGATCCGTTTGAGGCTGTTACGGTCCTCTTGATAGTTCACATTCCCACCCACCCCCTTTCGAACCACCGACCGCCATGCTCAACGAGATCGAAGATTACGATTACCAACGCTACGCCATTCTGTTCGTGGATGATGAGGCGAACACCCGCAAATATTTCCGCCGCCTGTTCAGTGAGAAATTCCGGATTCTTGAAGCTGAAGACGGCGTCCAGGCGCTTGCCGTGTTCCGCGAGCACGCCAATGAAATCGGCATCATCGTCACCGACCAGCGCATGCCCAACGAAACCGGCGTCGGCTTCCTCTCGAAAATCGCCGGTGACTACCCGGACATCATCAAGATCCTCTCCACCGCCTATGCCGATATCGATGCCGCCATCGGCTCGGTCAACCAAGGCGGCATTTTCCGCTACATCACCAAACCCTGGGACATCCCGCAATTGGAGGTCACCCTGCGCCGCTCGATGGAGTTCTTCACCGTCAAGCGCGAGCGGGACGCCCTGCTTGGCGCGAAAATGCAGGCCATGGGCAATGTCCTGCTCGCCAGCCGCCTCGCCTCCTTCGCTCTCGCTCCGGTCTGCGCCGGGATCGCCTGCCGCCGTGCCGCCGAAGCCGTGGCCTCCTTCGTGCAAACCGGTGTCGCCGGCCGCAGCACCGTTTCCGAGGGCGAATCCGAACTCCGCTCGCCCGACTGGGCCCGCCTCCATGAGCGCCAGGTCGCCCTCGCCTCCGGTTTGGAAAGCCGCCTGCCCGAGGCCTTGAAATCCACCGATTTGGCAGCCCGCACGGCAGCCCTCGCCGCGGAACTCAACACCGCGGGTGCCAATGATCTTGCCAGCACCCCCGTGGCCAGCGCCACCCGCCTCGCCTCCTCCACCGATCCCATGCCCGGCCTGCTCGATGCCCTGCTGGGCCGCAGCGACGATGCCACACTCACCCGCTCCGCTGTCCGCGTGCTGGCCGCCTTCATGGCGGTCTATGATGCCGGTGGCATGATCCGCAGAATGCGCGGCGATGGCCTCACCCTCGATGTTTCCCAAGCCGCCACCCCGAACAAACCCACATCTCCCGGCGCGGAAACCGCCAAATGGTTGATCGATGACGAACTCCTGATTTCTGCCGCGCTCGGCTTGCTCTGAAGTGCCGCGAATCCAGCATTCGGGAATTTTAAAATTTTACGCCGGATGTTGGCCGCATCTTCAGTTGATTGACCACAAACATCTCCATATTTCTAAAATTTATTGACAATTTTTATTAATTGATTTTCAGTAGCGCCGCTCACCACCCCACCCCAACGTGAAACGCCGCGACGTCGAAATCATCCAACGCGACGGAAGAATCCTGGTTCTTCTGGCCCGTGAACCCCTGCCCCTCTCGCTCAGCCAGATCGCCCGGGAAGGCGATTACCGGATGTCGTGCCTCTGCGACCGGGTGGGCGTTTCAGAACGCCACTTGCGCCGGGTCTTCGAGGAAGGCTTGGGAATCAGCCCGAAGGAGTGGCTGCGCCAGGAGCGCATGGTGGCAGCCCGCAATTTGCTCCGCCATGGCTCGCCAATCAAGGAGGTCGCCATCGATCTTGGTTTCTCCACCGCGAAAATGTTCTCGCGGGATTTCCTGAGCTTCCACGGCGTGCGTCCCACCGATTTCCAACGCAAGGAATCCGAGCACGTGCTGCGGGCTATCGCGGTTTGACGACCCGCCGCCTTACGCGTGCCCGCTGAGGAACCGTTCCGCCTCCAGCGCGGCGGCACATCCTTGGCCGGCCGCTGTAATCGCCTGGCGGTAGTAGTGGTCCGCCACATCGCCGGCGGCAAACAAACCCGGGGTCTTGGTGGCGGTCCGGCCCGGCGTCTGGAGGATGTAGCCGTTCTCGTCCTTGTCCACCAGGTCTCCGAGAAAGCCGCTGTTCGGCACGTGGCCGATCGCCACGAACACGCAGGCCACTTCCAGCTCGGATTCCCCGCCGTTGACCAGATCTTTGAGTTTCACCGCGCGCATTTCTCCTTTTTCGTCGGTCAGGTATTCGCTGACGGTCGAATTCCAGACCGGTTCGATCTTCGGATTGGCAAGCGCACGGTCCGCCATGATCTTCGAGGCGCGCAGTTCGTCGCGACGGTGGATCAGATAGACCTTGCTGGCGAAACGCGTCAGGAAATCCGCTTCCTCGCAGGCACTGTCGCCGCCCCCAATCACGCAGACCGGCACGCCGCGGTAAAACGCACCGTCGCAGGTGGCGCAGGACGTC
>JBGSUP010000220.1:0-6733 GCA_041753485.1 Akkermansiaceae bacterium | reverse complement strand
GCGCTCATCCCGCCGCAGCCGGAAGCGCACCCAGGGGGCGGCCAGCGCGTGCAGCCGGAGTTGGTGCTCCACATGCGCGGCCTCGGTGGTCTCCGCCCGCAGGAATTTCCGGCGTGCCGGCATGTTGAAAAACAAGGCCTTCGCCTCGATCACCGTACCCGGCGCACAACCGGCGTCCCGCACATCCCGGATCTTCCCGCCATCCACTAGGATCTCGGTCCCGGCAACCGCGTCGGATTCACGCGTGACCATCCGGAAACGCGACACGCTGGCAATGCTCGGCACCGCCTCGCCGCGGAACCCAAGCGTCCGAATCGCCGCAAGATCACCCGCCACCCGCAGCTTGCTCGTCGCATGCCTCTCCAGCGACAGCAGCGCGTCCTCGCGCGACATCCCACAGCCGTCATCGCTGACGCGAATCAGCGCCGCGCCGCCCTGGTCCATATCGACACGGACCTCACGCGCGCCCGCGTCGATGCTGTTTTCCACCAACTCCTTGACCACGGAGGCCGGGCGCTCGACCACTTCACCCGCCGCCACCTGGCTGGCGAGAATATCGGGGAGGACGCGGATTTTCGGCATGCCGGAGGAGGAATAGACACAAGACTCCAAGACACAAGACGCAAGATCAGAGAGCTCGACGCACGATTCATTCTCTTGCGTCTTGAAGTCTTGCGTCTTGTGTCTTGTCCTTCCCCGCACCCATGGCCGGCTTCTTTCAATCACTCTTTAACAAGGTCACCAATCGCGCGGAAGTCGATTGGGATGACCTCGAGGCGGACCTCGTCAGCTCGGATCTCGGCATCCACCTCACCACCGCCATCATCGACGAACTGCGCGCGCTTGGCCGTGAGGTTTCCGGCGAGGATGTGGTGGAAACCACCCGCCGCCACCTCGCGCAGCGCCTGCCCGGCGATGTGCCGCCGCCCCTGCCCCGGCCCGATGGGAAACCCTACGTCATCCTGGTCGTCGGCGTGAATGGCACGGGAAAAACCACCTCCACCGCCAAGCTCGGCCTGTGGCTCAAGAGGCGCGGATTCTCGGTGATCCTCGCCGCCGCCGACACCTTCCGCGCCGCCGCCGTGGAGCAACTCGAACGCTGGAGCGAGCGACTTGGCCTCAGCCTCGTCAAAGGCAACCCCAACGCCGATCCCTCGTCGGTGTGTTTCAACGCGCACCAGAAAGCCATCGCCAACGGCACCCAGTTCCTCATCTGCGACACCGCCGGCCGCATCCACACCCGCCACAACCTGATGGAGGAACTCGGAAAAATCCGCCGCACGCTCGCCAAACAGGACGAGAGCGCGCCGCACCTCACCTTGTTAGTCGTGGATGCCACCACCGGCACCAACGCGCTCAACCAGGCGAAGGAATTCCACAAGGCCAGCCCGCTCGACGGCCTGATCGTCACCAAGCTCGACGGCTCCGGCAAGGGCGGCATCGCCGTGACCATCCACGACCAACTCGGCATCGCCCCGCGTTTCCTCGGCACCGGCGAGGAACCCGAGGCGTTTTCGATGTTCCAGCGCAATACCTTCGTGGAGGAAATCCTGTGAATGCCGCCTTCCCTCCGCGCGAGGGAAACAGGGAGCAGGATATGCACGATTTATCATAGTATTTGCGTAGCCGCGGCGGGAAGTGTCACTTGTCCGCCCATCTAGCAGACCTATGTTGCATGCGCGGCTTCCGCCCGCCTTCGCGTTTCAAGGAAGTGTCCACCCCCCCTCCGGGCAATGAAAAAGCGGCTTCCCAGAACAATTGCTTGTGCCGCCACTGGCCTGATCATGGCTGGTTGCGCCATGCAACCGCAGACCCCGGCGCAGGGACAATCGCTGTGCGATGCCGAAACCTACCGCATCATCCGCGGCAAATTGGGCATGCTTGAGCAGTCCATGATGCTCACTCCGTGGATAACCCTCGAGAAGATGGATCCGGCAACTTCACAGCTCGGTGGCTATCCGCTGTTAACAACCATCGCCCGGACGCGGGTCACCAAGGGCTCGAAGGGGGATACGAAGTGGACCGAGGTTTGGACCGTCGATCGAATCGGTACCGACGCCGAATACACCATCCACTTCAGCCCGCCGCCGCTGCCAGGCGGCGGCACCCGCTATGAAATCATGCTGCCGCCCAAACCGGCCGGTTGATCCACATGCCCCCGAAACACCATGAAATCCATCCTGCTACTCGCCACCACGCTCATCTCCCTAGGCAACGACGCCGCCATCAACCCCGGAGGCCACGGGCCGACCACGCTCGGCGAGTTCGTGGGCGACGAATCGATCATCCGCATGGTGTCGGAGAAAATCGACATCCGTTTCGCGAAGGCCGAGTCGGAGGTTCACTGCCGCTTTGTGTTCCGCAGCGGCAAGACCACCGGCGATGCGATTCAACTGGTGGGCTTTCCTGACATCCTCGAACACGCGAATTACGCGGGATTCATCCGCAAGCTGGATACTTATGTCGATGGCAGGAAGGTCGAGAGCCGGAAGGAACGCGGCTGGTTCGCCGCGGAGCCTTTTGGGAGCCCGAAATGCGGACTTGGCAAACTACCCCGGGAGTTGCGCCCGGAGCACGTGCAACTCGCGGACTTCCACGTCGTCACCGTCACGTTTCCACCCGACAGAGATGTCGTTATCGAACGCCATTACCTCGCTAACAACGGCATCGACGTGTTCGGAACCGTTTGGTTCGACTACAGCACCCACACCGGCGCGGTGTGGCGGGGAACCATCGGCCAAGCCGATTTCCACGTCAAACTCGACGGCCTGACGGTGGACGACCTCGCCTTCGAGGACGGCCCGCAGAAAAACCCGCCGCGCTCGCAATGGGGCTGGTGCGCGCCGAACCGCGCCGAGTGGCGGATCGTCTCACCCACCGAACTGACGATGACCTGGAAGGACTTCGAACCCGCCGTTCATCAGACCCGGCGCGGGATCAAACTCGCCACGTGGTCGAAAGGCATGCCTGACATGAAACCAACCCCCGCATCAAAGCCATGAAGACGTCCATCAACAACCTCGTACTGGCACTCACCGCCGCTATCATCGCGGGCTGCGCACCCGTGCCGCTCGATCCAACGACGCTGCCAGCTCCGCTCGCGTCGCGCCTGACGCCTTCGAAGGCGCTCTCCAAACCGAAACAAAGCCTGATCGTGGGAAAATGGGACCTCGGTGACGGCACCATGGAACTCATGCCTGGAGGGCATTTCCGGATACGACTGAATAACGGTTCCGTGATCGACTCCACCGGGCGCGCGCCGCAAGGGGTCAGCGGCTCCCGACGCGGAAAGGTGCTGCCGGGATCGGCACGCTGGGTCTTAATTGAATCTCCGCAAGGCGACCGCCTGCGCTTCAATATCACCGCCGAAAATCCGCACGGATACGCCAACCCGAACCTCGGCAGCGGCATGGTCAACATGCCTGTTCCGCAGAATTCATCATTCGAATTCGAAATACTTTTCGTCAATGACGACTGTCTGATCTATCGAGCGCCGGGCAGCCTTGGCGTCGGCCGCAGGGTGTGATGAAAACCGCGCCGCTCACTTTGGCAAATGCTCCGCGCAATACTCCCTCCCGTCGCTGCCGACGCGGAACTCCAGTCCCGGATCGGTCACGTCCGTCCGGTCGCACGAGGCGCAGGTGTGAAAGGCGTGCTCGTCCGTTTCCTTCGCGGAGTTGAACCGCTTCCGCCGCTGCTTGCTCTCGATGGTGCGCGCCGTCCCGCGCAGCGCCGGAATGCCGGCAAAAATCAGATAGTTCGCGCAGCCTAACAGGAAAAACGGCAGCAGCAGCCAGTTGCCCAGCACCGCCAGCAGCATCATCCCGGCCTGGATCATCGCCAGGAAGCGCACCTGCACCGGCAGAATGAAGAACATCAGGAACTCGATCCGTGGAAACAAGGTGGCGAAGGCGAGAAATGAGGTGCCGTAAATCAGAAATCCCGATCCGGCCATCGCACTGGGCAAAAGGAAATTTGCAACGATCAGGCCAAGCACGCCGCAGTAATGGAAAAGTGTCGTCTTGAACACGCCCCAGGCACCTTCCAAGGCATCGCTCATCATGAAGGCGATCATCACCATGAAAAAGAGAAACAGAACGCCGAGCATGCCCGTTCCCGCGAAGCCAGAAGAGGAAAACAGGAAAGTCACCACGCGCCAGAGCTCGCCGGAGAGGATCCGCGCGCGGTCGAATTCCAACAACGCGCCGATGTCCGGGCGAAACACCTGCAGCAAATACACCAAGGCGTGCATCAGCGCGTAATACCGCAAAAAACCGGGGAAAGACAACCAGCCCCAGCGCCGCTCCAGTGATCCAAATGAAATCATGCGCGGCAACCATCCCGATTTCCTCCGGATTGACAAGCCCCGCCGCTCCCAGCAGCTTCCGCCGCGTGACATCCGATCTGAAACACTCGCCGCTCGAAGCCGCCCATCAGGCACTGGGCGCACGCCTCGTCCCCTTCGCCGGTTGGAACATGCCGGTCCAATACTCGTCCATCATCGACGAACACCACGCCGTCCGCTCCAAGGTCGGGATTTTCGACATCTCCCACATGGGCCAGTTTCTTGTCAGCGGCCCGGCCGCCGAAGCATGGCTCAACCGGATGTTCACCAACAACATCACCAAACTCGCCCCCGGCCGCGGCCAATACACGATCATGCTGAATGAAAACGGCGGCGTGATCGACGACCTGATCGCCTACCGCACCGGGGAAACCGAATACTTCCTCGTGGTCAATGCCTCGATGATCGAGGAAGACTTTTTCTGGATGAACGCACGGCGCGATGAGCATGTGACACTACTCAACTACAGCAACATGTTTGCCGGAATGGCTGTCCAGGGTCCTGAGGCTACCGCGATTTTTGATTCGGTATTCTCGGGAAAATCCCTGCCTTCGCGCAACGGCCTCTCGAATATTGCAGGCACTCTGGTTTGCCGCACCGGCTACACGGGTGAAGATGGCTTCGAGTTTTTCTGCCACCCTGAGGCTGCGACCAGCTACTGGGACCGCTTTCTAGCCGCCGGAGCGAAACCCTGCGGCCTCGGCGCGCGGGACACGCTGCGCCTCGAAATGGGCTACCCGCTCAACGGCAGCGACCTCTCGCCCGAACGCACCCCCATCGAGGCCGGACTCGGGTTCTTCTGCGATCTCGAAAAGCCCGACTTCATCGGCCGCGAAACCCTCGCCCGCCAGAAGGCGGAAGGCCCGGCCCTCAAGCTCACCGCCCTGCAATCCAGCGGCAAGGGTCCGCCGCCCCGCGCTCACTATCATGTCGCCAATGCCGCGGGCCAGGTCATCGGCGAACTCGCCAGCGGCGTGCTCTCCCCATCCATGATGACCGGTATCGGCATGGCCTACCTCCCCGCGGAATACTCGAAACCCGGCACCGACCTCAGCATCGACGTCCGCGGTCGCCTCTTCCCCGCCAAGGTTGTCAAAAAACCGTTTTATAAGAAATAGGATCGTGGATTGAAGATCGTGGATCGTGGATGAAGAATCCTCACTGTTTCCGCGATCCTCATTCACGTTCAGGCCTCTTCCTTCCACTATCCACTATCCACTATCCCCCATCTCTCCCATGAACATCCCAACCGACCTCCGCTACTGTCCGTCCCACGAATGGCTCCGCCTTGAAGGTGACATCGCCACCGTGGGCATCTCCGATCACGCCCAGGAAGAACTCACCGACGTCGTCTTCGTCGAACTCCCCGCCGTCGGCCGCGCCGTCGATGCCGGAGATCCGACCGCCGTCGTCGAGTCCGTCAAGGCCGCCAGCGACATCTACGCCCCAGTGGGCGGCGAGGTCGTCGAGGTGAACCCGGAAGTCGAGGCCGACCCCTCGCTGGTCAACACCGACCCCTACGGCAAGGGCTGGATCTTCAAACTCCGGGTCAAAAATGCCGCGGACGCCTCAAAACTCATGGATGCCGCAGCCTATCAGGCGCACATCTCATGACGGAGTGGCGCGCATGCTGCCGCCATGACCCGCACCGGCGGCTTCCAGCCGCTCGCTAAGCGCCTCCACGAAATCCACCGGATCCTCCGGCGAGATCACGACCTTTCGTTTCGAAAAACCCAGCACCACCGTGCGGTTGAGGTCCGTCACATACGCCCGGTATGCCCCGAGCCGCCTGCTCCAATACCACCCGGTGATCGAGAATCCGCCACCATTGCCGCAGGTCCGGATGCTTCCGCGCATCGCGTTCGGCACCACTTCCGCAGTCTTCAGCCCGGCCAGTTCCAGCCGCGTGTCCCAGAACAGCCGGCGGACCAGGATCGCATCATCCGCAATGGCATAACTCCGGACCACGAAGGGAACACATCCCAGCAGGATCAACATCGGCAGCCAAACCACCACGAGATAGGCCAGAACATTGCCTTTCGGCATGGAAACCGCAGCCATCACGCTGACCCCCACGCATATCAGCGTCACCACGACCGAAGTCACCTTCAAAATCCTCCCCCACGGCGCCCTGTAGGTTTTCATGATGGCTCAAGCGATAATTACCCCGCACTGCATTGCGATCTTTCGACTCGGCCTGCTGCCGTCAACCATTCTCAGCGCTTTGCCTTTGGGAGATCGCCGAGCCCGTAGCGCTGAATCTTGTATTGCAGGGCGCGGCGGCTGATTCCCAGGCGCTTGGCGGCATCCTCGCGGTTCGAGGTGACCTTGAGCAGGGTCTGGCGGATCAGCTCCGCCTCAACCTGCGCGAGAGTCATCCCGGCTTCG
>JBGSUP010000219.1:0-13135 GCA_041753485.1 Akkermansiaceae bacterium | reverse complement strand
TTGCGCTCGCGCTCGGTGTCGAGTTCCTGGAAGCGGCCTTCGAAGGAGCCGATGATTTCCAGGATCTTGTTACGGATCGGGGAAGGGTCGATTTCGATGTGATCGTGCACCGAAGCGAGCTTGCGGAGCAGCGTTTTGGTGATCTTGCGGTTGGCCGGGATGATGATTTCACCGGTTTGCGCGTTGACCACGTCGAGCGGGATCTTTTCGCCTAGCAGAATGTCGGAGAGGCGTTCGGTGAGGTCGTCGGTGAGCTTGTCCGCCTTCTTCTTGTGCTCGTCGTTGATTTTCTTGAGCGTTTTCTTGAGTTCGGCCGGATCGACTTTCTCGGCACGCTTCTTGGCGAAGCCGCTTTGGGAAACCCGGACGTCCTGGACGATGCCGATGCAGCCGGATGGCACGCGCAGCGAGGTGTCCTTCACATCGGCCGCCTTCTCACCGAAAATGGCGCGCAGCAGGCGTTCTTCCGGAGCGAGCTCGGTTTCGGATTTCGGAGTGATCTTGCCGACGAGGATGTCGCCGGGTTTCACTTCCGCGCCGATGCGGATGATGCCGTCGTGGTCGAGGTTGCGGAGGGCGTCCTCGCCGACGTTGGGGATGTCACGGGTGATTTCTTCGGGTCCGAGTTTCGTATCGCGTGCGGCGACGTCGAATTCGGAGATGTGGATCGAAGTGTAAACATCGTCCTTCACCACGCGCTCGGAGATGACGATGGCATCTTCGAAGTTGTAGCCATTCCATGGCATGAACGCCACGAGCACGTTGCGGCCGATGGCGAGTTCGCCGTCCTCGGTGTTCGGTCCATCGGCGAGCACCTGGCCCTTTTTGATCTTCTGGCCCTTCTTGACGATGGGTTTCTGGTTGATACAGGTTCCGGCGTTAGAGCGCATGAACTTGCGCAGCGGATAGGCCATGATGCCCTTGTCGAGATTGCTCTTAACCGACTCGGGATCTGAGAGGAATTTCTCGTCGGAGACCGGCAGCGTGCCATCCGGACTGGTGACGATGATTTCGGCAGTGGCGGCGGCAACGATGCCGTCCGCTTCGGAAACCACCACCGCGCGGGAATCGCGGGCGGCCTTGGCTTCGAGACCGGTGCCGACAAGGGGAGCCTCGGAAACAAGGAGCGGCACGCCCTGGCGCTGCATGTTGGAGCCCATCAACGCACGGTTGGCGTCATCGTGCTCGAGGAAGGGAATCAGGCCGGCAGCCACCGAGACGAGCTGCTTGGGCGAGACGTCCATGTAGTGGCACTCGGTGGGCAGCGATTCGATGAATTCGCCGCCTTTTTCGCGGGCGGTGATGCGCTCGGTCTGGAAAACACCCTTCTTGTCGATCGGGTTGTTCGCCTGGGCGATGAGGAAATTCTCCTCCTGGTCGGCGGTAAGGTATTCGATCTCGTTGGTGACCCGGCCGTCCTTGACGCGGCGGTAGGGAGTTTCGATGAAACCGAACTCGTTGATGCGCGCATAAGTGCACATCGAGTTGATGAGACCGATGTTCGGACCTTCCGGAGTTTCGATCGGGCAGATCCGGCCGTAGTGGGACGGATGCACGTCGCGGACCTCGAAGCCGGCGCGGTCGCGGTTGAGACCACCCGGCCCGAGAGCCGAGAGCCGGCGCTTGTGGGTGAGCTCGGCGAGCGGGTTGGTCTGGTCCATGAACTGCGAGAGCTGGCTGCGGCCGAAGAAGTCGCGCACCACGGCGGAGAGCGCCTTCGGGTTGATGAGCTTCTGCGGCGTCATGCCTTCGATGTTCACGTCGAAAAGGGTCATGCGCTCCTTAACCAGGCGTTCGGTGCGGGCAAGACCCACGCGGCACTGGTTGGCGAGGAGTTCACCCACCGCACGGACGCGGCGCGAACCTAGGTGGTCGATGTCGTCGATGACACCGTCGCCTTTTTTCAACTTCAGGATGTAACGCACGGCGGCGAGAAAATCCTCGGGCACCATGATGCGCTGGTCGGAATCGACATTGATGCCGAGCTTCTGGTTGATCTTGTAGCGGCCGACGCGGGTGAGGTCGTATTTCTTCGCATCGAAGAACAGTCGCTTGAGCAGCGCGCGGGAGTTCGCGGCGGTCGGCGGATCTCCGGGGCGGAGTTTCCGATAGATATCCTTGAGCGCGGATTCCTCATCCTTCGCCGGATCCTTGCGGAGTGATTTCAGCAGGATCTCATCCTCACGGCCGTCGATCACCTCGACGGACTTGTGGCCGAGCGCAAGCAGTTGGCGGACGATGCCGATGGTGAGAGGTTCGTAGGCCTTGGCGACCACCATTTCGCCGTCCTGAATGTCCTCGAACGGAACCTTGTGGCCGAGTTCTCCTTCGTCCATTTTTTCGCTGAGAGCGAGCGCTTCCGGCGAATAGAAATGGCTGACGATATCGCGGTCGGTGGGGTAGCCGAGCACGCGCAGGAAGGTGGTGGCGAGGAACTTGCGGCGGCGGCGGCGGCGGTCGAGATAGACGTAAAGCAGGTCGTTGGTGTCGAACTGCACTTCCAGCCAGGAACCACGGTCCGGGATGATGCGGAACGAGTGCAGGAGCTTGCCATTAAGATGCTGCGAGGTCTCGAAACAGATCCCCGGCGAGCGGTGGAGCTGGGAAACGATGACGCGTTCGGCACCGTTGATGATGAAGGTGCCGCGGCGGGTCATCATGGGGAGTTCCCCCATGTAAACACGTTCCTTCTTGTTGCCGGTCTCGTCCTTGAGCTTGAAAGTCACGTAGAGCGCGGCACTGAAGCTCTCGCTGTTGCGCAACGAATCCAGCGAAGTGATTTTCGGATCCTCGATGTCGTAGGTGACGAAATCCAGTTCGATGGCCTCATCATAACTCTTGATCGGGAAAACCTCGCGGAAAACCGCTTGCAAGCCCGTATCGGAGCGTTCGCTGGGGGGCACTTCCTTCTGGAGGAACTCATCGTAGGACCGGCTTTGGACCTCAATGAGGTTGGGCGGTTCGATGACTTCTTCGAATTTCCCGAAATAGAGACGTTCAGCCATGGCGTTGTGTGGTATTCTAGTGACAAATTGAGCCCGAGCCGCGAACGGTCTCAGGCGGGTTGGTTCTCAAGCGGTGTGAAGTTGTGTCGGAATCGGAGCGAAAGCCTCGGTTTGTCTGAAAAATCGGGAATCTCGCTCCGGTTTCGGCGGATGTTCCCGGGGCGGAGCGATCCGCCCCGGGAGAAATCCGGTGATGATTACTTGAGCTCGATTTTGGCACCAGCCTCTTCGAGCTTCTTCTTGGCACCTTCGGCCGCGTCCTTGGCCACGCCTTCGAGCACCTTGGCAGGCGCGCTTTCGACGAGCTTCTTGGCGTCCGCAAGACCGAGACCGGGAGCCACTTCGCGCACCGCCTTGATGACGGCGATCTTGTTGGCACCGCAATCGATGATGACGACATCGAATTCGGTTTTTTCTTCAACGGCTTCGGTGGCAACGGCGGGACCGGCGACCATGGCGACCGGTGCTGCGGCGGAGACACCCCAGGATTCTTCGAGTTGTTTAACGAGTTCGACAGCTTCCAGGACGGTGAGCTTGCCGAGTTCTTCTGCGAGTTGTGCGATATTGGACATGTTGTTTTCCTTTTGCGGTATCGTCGCCTCCGGAGCCTCCGGAGATTTCAGTGCGGCAGCCGCCGCCCCGACGAGGAACCATTGTGTGTTCAGGCGGAAGCGGGAGACGCCGCCGCCATCCGTTCAGATTGTTTGTTTATTCCGCAGCGGCTTCGACCGGGGCTGCTGATGCTTCAGCAACCGGGGCGGTTTCGGCGACCGGGGCGCTTGCTTCTTGTTCCTTCGGGCTGGATTCGCCATCCGGATCGAACTTGTTCTTGATGACGCGGGCGATCATCGAAGCCGGCTCCAGGATGGTGCCAAGCAACTGGGAAAGGACAGCCTCGCGCGACGGGATGTCGGCGATGGCCTTGAGCTTGGCACCGTCGAGCACGGCATTGCCGAGCAGGCCGATCTTCATTTCCGGCTTCTTGAATTCCTTTTCGAAATTCTTGATCACCTTGGCGGCGGCGAAAACCTCGCTGTCACCCATGACGAAGGCCGTCTGGCCGACGAGTCCGTCACTGATGTCCGGCAAGCCGGCTTCGGTGAGAACCTTGCGCATGTAGCTGTTCTTGGCGACGGTGCAGCGCGCGCCGCCGGCGTCGAGACGATTGCGGAGTTCCGTGAACTGGCGCACGGTGAGTCCGGTGTAATCGATGACGATCAGGTAAGGGGACGCGTTGACGCGATCCAGCAGACCGTTGATGATGATTTTCTTGTCGGGATTCATGGTCGTTGGCGTGCTGGGTTAGGCGGAGGCTTTGGTGTAGGTGGCGGCTTCCAGAGGAATGCCGGGGAGCATCGAGGCGGCGAGAGTCACGGCCTGGATGTAGTTGCCCTTGGCGGAGGCGGGTTTGGCGCGCACGACGCTATCGACGAACGCGCGGGCGTTTTCCTCAAGTTGCGCGGGCTCGAACGAGGCCTTGCCGATGGATCCGGAGACGTTGCCGTTTTTATCGAGTTTGAAATCGACGCGACCGGCTTTCACTTCGCGGACGGCCTTGGCGGTGTCGTCGGTGACGGTGCCGGTTTTCGGGTTGGGCATCAGGCCGCGGGGGCCGAGGACGCGTGCGATTTTCCGGACTTCGGTCATGGCATCCGGAGTGGCGATGGCGGAATCGAAGTCCGTGAAGCCTTCCTGGACTTTCTTGATGAGGTCCTCATAGCCGACGTGTTCCGCGCCGGCGGCGATGGCTGCTTCCGCTGCGGCTCCTTGGGCGAAGACGGCGACGCGGACATTTCTGCCGGTGCCATGCGGGAGGGAAACCGAGCCCCGGACCATTTGATCGCTCTTCCGAGGGTCCACACCGAGGTGGAAGGAAAGCGTGACGGTGGGGGTGAACTTGGGCGCCGGGAATTGCTTCACGGTGCTGATTGCATCTGGGAGGGAGTAGCTCTTACCGGATTGGAGGAGAGCCGCCGCCTGTTTGTACCGTTTGCTGCGTTGTTTGGCCATTGTGTTGTTTGGTTTGCAGTTCGGTCGGAAAACGCGGGTTGCGCTTCCCTCCTGCGGGTGCTTCGGGCGGTGAGGCCGTTTGCTGAGAATTTCAGAGCAGGATGGATTGGCGAGACGCCAACGCTCCTTGATTTACATACCTTCGATTTCGAGCCCCATTTGGCGTGCCGTTCCGGCAAGGATGCGGCAGGCGGCTTCGGGATCCTTGGTGTTGAGGTCCGGCATCTTGATTCTGACGACGTCCATCAATTGCGCCTTGGTGATCTTGCCAACCTTGATCTTGTTGGCTTCCTTGGAGCCGGAGGCGAGGCCGGCAGCCTTCTTGAGCAGATTGCCCGCCGGGGGTTTTTTGGTCACGAACGAAAAGGACTTGTCCTTATAAACCGAGATCACGACCGGCAGCACGTCGCCCGCCTGGCTTTGGGTGGCGGCGTTGAATTCCTTGCAGAAACCCATGATGTTGACACCTGCCTGACCGAGGGCCGGGCCGACAGGTGGGGAGGGATTGGCGGCTCCGGCGTTGATCTGGAGCTTGATGATTTTGACGACTTCCTTGGCCATGATGTTTGTTGGGTAAAAACTGAAATTCTGAGATACTGAAAAACCGAGACGGGTCAGGCGCGTTCAACCTGCCAGTATTCGAGTTCGACCGGTGTGCTGCGGCCAAAAATCGTGACGGAAACCCGCAGCTTGCCGCGCTCGGGGTCGATTTCCTCGACGATGCCGTTCTGGCTCTGGAACGGACCGTCGGCGACCTTGACGGTGTCGCCGACCTCGAAACTGATTGCCGGGCGGACGCTTTCCTCGCGTTCCTTGATTTGGGAGAGCATTGCATCGACTTCGCGCTGGCGCATTGGAGCCGGGCGGTCTTTGGTTCCGGCAAAGCCGATCACGCCATCCATTTCCTTGATGAAAAACCAGGTTTTCTCGACGAGTTGGCCGTCCTCGGTGCTGAGATACATGTTGACGATGATATAACCGGGGAAGAATTTCTTCTTCGTTTCGGTTTTTTTGCCACGGCGGATCTCGGATACCATTTCGGTCGGCACCAGCACCTCGCGGATGTATTCGGTCATGCCCTCGGCTTCGGCCGTGCGCTGGATCCGGTCGCGGACCTTCCCTTCCTGGCCGGAGAGGACTTGCACTACATACCACTGGTCGCGGAATGACTTGGTTTCGGACATGATGGTTCGACAGAGAGAGGATGAACTGGAGACCCGCAGCGGATCAGCGGCCGAAGTTGGTGAAGAAACCGACGATCAGAACGTGGAAGAAGTCCCAGAATTGCACAAATCCCGCGAGCAGGATCATCGCGATCAAGACGACGATGGTGGAATCCACCAACTCCTTGTATTTTTTCAATCCCTTGATCTTCGGATCGGACTCCCAGGGCCAGCTCGCCTTGCGGAGCTCGCCTTTGAACTCACCCAGAAAACCGGAGATTTTTGAAAACATGATGTGCTGACGTTGGGACGGGATTTGAAAAGTGGCACGGCAGGAGGGACTCGAACCCCCAACACTCGGTTTTGGAGACCGATGCTCTACCAATTGAACTACTGCCGTTTTGAGGCGACTCAGGGGCACTCCATTTGACCGGAGTGCCCCGAAATCCTGCGCCCGAACCCAATCCGGAGACCGGATCCGAAGCCTCTTCGCTGATGATTACTTGATGATTTCCCCCACGCGGCCGGCTCCGACGGTGCGGCCACCCTCGCGGATGGCGAAGCGCATGGTCTGCTCCATGGCGATCGGGGTGATGAGCTCGACTTCAAGGTTGATGTTGTCGCCCGGCATCACCATTTCCACGCCTTCCGGAAGCTTGATGCTGCCGGTCACGTCAGTGGTGCGAAAGTAGAATTGCGGGCGATAGTTCGAGAAAAACGGGGTGTGGCGGCCGCCTTCTTCTTTCGAAAGAACGTAGATCTCGGACTTGAAGATCGTGTGGCCCTTGACGGTGCCCGGCTTGGCGATCACCTGCCCGCGCTCCACGTCAGTCTTCTTGAGACCGCGGAGAAGCAGGCCGCAGTTGTCACCCGCACGACCCTCGTCGAGCAGCTTGCGGAACATTTCGATGTCCGTGACGGTGGTCTTCTGGGTGTCGCGGATACCCACGATTTCGACTTCCTCCATCTTCTTGATGATCCCGCGCTCGACGCGGCCGGTGCAGACCGTGCCGCGGCCTTCAATCGAGAACACGTCTTCGACAGGCATCAGGAAGGTTTTGTCGATCGGACGCTCTGGCTCGGGGATGTAGGAATCCACGGCATCCATGAGCTTCATGACGTTTTCCATTTGCGCAGCGTCGCCTTCGAGCGCGGCCTTGGCAGAACCCATCACGATCGGGATTTCATCGCCCGGGAATTCATACATGGAAAGCAGGTCGCGGACTTCCATTTCAACGAGCTCAAGGAGTTCGGCATCATCCACCAGATCCACCTTGTTCATGAACACCACGAGCGCAGGAACTCCGACCTGACGGGCTAGCAGGATGTGCTCGCGGGTCTGCGGCATCGGACCGTCGGCAGCGGAAACCACGAGGATCGCGCCGTCCATCTGGGCGGCACCGGTGATCATGTTCTTCACGTAGTCGGCGTGGCCGGGGCAGTCCACGTGGGCGTAGTGGCGCTTGGCGGTCTCATACTCGACGTGGGCGGTATTGATGGTGATGCCGCGTTCGCGCTCTTCGGGAGCGGCATCGATGTCCGCGTAGCTTTTCTTCTGGGCGAGGCCCTTTTCCGCGAGGGTGTTGGTGATCGCGGCGGTGAGGGTGGTTTTCCCGTGGTCGACGTGGCCGATGGTGCCGATGTTGACGTGCGGTTTGTTGCGCTGGAATGCTTCTTTAGCCATGGTGGTTGTTGTTCTGCTTGAGACGGTTGAGATTTTTGTGATCGCCCTGGAGCTCGCGGGGGGAATTGAACCCCCGACCTCATCCTTACCAAGGATGCGCTCTACCCCTGAGCTACGCGAGCGATGTTGATGAATCGCCCTACCTTCAACCCGACAAAAACACCGCGACTTGTCTCAAGATCCGAGACCAGACGCGGCACCCCTGACAGGTTGTGGGGAAGAGCGGGCGGACCTTAGCAAAGCCGATCACTCTGTCAAAAAAAAACTCGTTGAAAAGAAGATTTCTTCAAATCCTTGTAAAATCAAGGGTTCCAGCCTCCTCCGCGCGCCTTCCCCGGCATCCTTCCAGCAAGTCCGCCGACGGCTTGAATCAGATTGTCGGATGGGAGCCGTGACAATTTCCGAGCAAAGTATTGCCCTCCCACGCTCCACTGTGAACAATCACGCCGCCCCGCCGCAAACCTCCGATTCTTTCGCATGAAAATCATCAGTGGAACCGCCCACCGCGCGCTCGCCGAGCGTATCGCCGAAAATCTCGGCCAACCGCTCGCAGACGTCCAGGTCACCGCCTTTCCAGACGGTGAGACCTTCGTGAAAATCGACGAAAACATTCGCGGTGAGGACGTGTTCATCATCCAGCCGAGCTGCCCGCCCACCAATCACAACATCATGGAGTTGCTCATCATGGTGGATGCCGCGCGCCGCGCCAGCGCCGAGCGGATCACCGCCGTGATTCCGTTTTTCGGCTATGCCCGCCAGGACCGCAAGGATCAGCCGCGAGTGCCCATCACTGCCAAACTCGTCGCCAACCTGCTGACCTCCGCCGGCGTCAACCGGGTGCTCACCATGGACCTTCACGCGCCTCAAATCCAGGGCTTCTTCGACATCCCGGTTGATCTTCTTTACGCAAAACCCGTGCTCATCAACTACCTGCGCGAGCGCCACCCGGACACCTCCAACCTCACCGTGGTCTCACCGGATGTCGGCGGCGTGAAAATGGCCCGCTCCTATGCCGAGGCTCTCGGTGCCGAGCTTGCCATCGTCGCCAAACACCGGGTCAACGCGACCAAGGTGGAGGCAATGAACGTGATCGGCGAGGTCGCCGGCCGCGATGTGCTGCTCGTCGATGACATGACCGAGACCGCCGGCACGCTGATGGCCGCCGCCGACATCCTCCGCAAACACGGTGCGAACCGCATTTACGCCGGTGTCTCCCACGCCATTCTTGGCGAAATGGCGCATGAACGCATCAAGAACTCTGCCATCGAGGAGGTCATCACCACCGATTCCGTTCCCCAGGCGGCCGGCCCGAAGGTCCGCGTGGTGGGCATCGCCCCGCTGCTTGGCGAGGCCATTCGCAGGATCCACGGCGGTCAGTCGATCACCACGCTCTTCGCTCTTTGAGTCATCCGCCGCCGATAAACGCCACGACGGCGAACAATTTTTTGACAAGCGCCCGTCCGGCCGCTAAACAGCCCGCCCCGCACTGGATTTACGAATCGCCCAGCGCTCCATTCCAACAACAACGCCCTCTCCGTCATGGCCAAGAAAACCTCACTCAAAGCAGCACCCCGCGCCCGCACCGGGTCCGGCCGCCTCAATCAAATGCGCCGCGAAGGCTGGCTCCCCTCCGTGATCTACGGCCGCGGCACTGCAAACAAAAACCTCAAGGTGGACGCCAAGTCCTTCTCCGAACTCATGGCCCGCAGCAGCTCGGACAATGTGATCGTCAACCTTGAAATCGACGGCGAAGGCACCCGCCTCGCTTTCCTTCAGGCTATCCAACACGACCCGATTTCCGGCACGGCGGTCCACGCGGACTTCCTCGCGATCGACGACAAAACCGAGATCACCGCCCACATTCCAGCCCACCTCAATGGTGAGGCCCCGGGCGTGAAAGCCGGCGGAGTCGTCGAACAATACGTCCACGCGCTTGAAATCATCTGCCTGCCCGACGACCTGCCCGATACCATCGAACTCGACGTCTCCGGGCTTCAACTCGGCGACTCACTGCACGTCGGCGAAATCAAATACCCCAAAGGCGTGCGGCCGACCCATGCCGCGGATGTGGTGATCGTCCACATCGGTCGCGCCGGTTCCGGTGCCGACCTCGAAGCCGCCGCCGCCGAAACCCCGGCCGCCTGATCGAGAGAATCGCCGAACCGCCTCTCCCAAATCCGCCCGGGCCGTGCAAACGCCCCGGGTGTTTTCTTGATTTGAAATTTCACATTTCAAATTTCCGCGTCAATTTCCCCGCCATGTCCTTCTCTCTCATCGTCGGCCTCGGCAATCCGGGGCGGCAGTATGAAGACACCCGCCACAACATCGGCTTCATGGTGCTTGACCGTCTTGCCGCCGCCGCCGGAGCGACGTTTCAATCGGTCCCCAAGTGGCAATGCCATCTCGCCAAGCTTCCGGAGTCCGGCACCTTGCTGCTCAAACCGCAAACCTTCATGAACTTGAGCGGTCGCGCCATCCGCCAAGTGCTCGCCTTTCACAAGTGGCCGCCGGCATCCATGCTCGTCATTCATGACGACACCGCCCTGCCGCTCGGCACCCTTCGTTTCCGCGAAAAAGGCTCCGCCGGCGGCCACAATGGCATCAAGTCGATCCTCGAACACCTCGGCACCGACGCCTTTCCGCGCCTTAAAATCGGCATCGGTGCCAGTCAACCGGGCAACCTGACCGGCCATGTCCTGGGAAAGTTTTCTCCCGACGAGCGGCCGCTGGTCGAAAACACGCTTGCCACGGCTTTGGAAGCCGTGCAGCTTGCGCGTTCCCAGGGGATCGCCGCCGCGGCGAACCGCCACCATACTCGCATTCAATCCACTCCACCGCACACCGATGAGCCGCACATACCAGGGCCTGATCGTCCTTAATACCAAATCCCACGAAGGCAGCGTTGACGATCTCGTCACCGCCGTTTCCAAGGAAATCGAAGCCGAAGGCGCCAAGCTGGAAAAAATCAGCCAGCTCGGCCGCCGCCAGTTCGCCTACAATTCCCGGCACCTCGCGGCCGGCCACTATGTGAACTATGTCTTCCAAGGCGCACCGGACATCATCACCAGAATCCACGACCGTCTTCGTCTCAACGGCCACGTCCATCTCCAGCACTTCCAGCGCCTTGCCTGATCCAAAATTGTTCGATCGAACAGTTTTAAATCTTGCATTGTGCCCTGATTTCCCCCAACTTCTCCACCGCTATGGCCAATCTCAACAAAGTCATGCTCATCGGAAACCTCACCCGGGATCCGGAATTGCGCTACACCCCCAGCGGCAAGGCCGTTGCGGATATTTCGCTCGCCATCAACCGCGTCTGGAACAATGACGCCGGTCAGAAACAGGAGGAAACCATTTTCGTCGATGTCACCCTCTGGAGCCGCCAGGCGGAACTCGCCCAGCAATACCTCACCAAGGGTCGCGGCGTTTACATTGAAGGCCGCCTCCAAATGGATACCTGGGACGACAAGGAAACCGGTAAAAAACGCAGCAAGCTCAAGGTCGTCGGCGATAACCTCCAGTTCCTTCCCGATGGCCGCGGAGGCGCCACCCCGGGTAACGGCGGCGGAGCTCCCCAACAGCAGCGCTCAGGCGCACCCCAGCAACGTTCCGGCCCGCCGCAAGGCGCCTCTGCCGCACCTCCTGACGAATTCCAGGAAGAGGACGACATCCCGTTCTGATCCTCCGATCCGATCACTCCCTGACTCCTCACGGAACCGCCCGCCCGCGGTTCCGTTTTTTTTAGGCATTTTCCTCATCGCGGACGCACGGTTTCCCTTGGCTCTTCCCGCCTGACTCGCGCAGGATCCGCAGCGTGTGATCGAAATTCGATTTCAACGCGGCCTTTACCTGCCGGAGCCCGACCTTTGGCTCGATCCATCGGATCCCAAACCGTGCGCCTTCGTCTCCCATGCCCACGCCGACCACTTCGCGCGCCATGAATCCGTGATTTGTTCGGATACCACCGGCCTGCTGCTCCACCAGCGCTTCCGCCTCGCCGCTCACCGCCTCTCCTCCACCGCATTCCACTTCCCGGTCGTCCGCAACGGGTTCCGCCTGCGTTTGCTGCCGGCCGGACACATTCCGGGCTCCGCAATGCTGCACCTGACCCGGATTTCCGACAACGCAAGCCTGCTCTACACCGGCGACTTCAAAACCCGCCGCAGCCGCACCACCGAAAGCGCGAACTTTCTATCAGCCGACACCTTGATCCTCGAAACCACCTTCGGACTGCCCGGCTATGAGTTTCCCAATCCAATGGAAATCGAGGCGGAAATCCTCAGTTTCGTTCACGACAGCTTTGCCGACGGCGCGACCCCGATCCTGCTCGGTTATTCGCTGGGCAAAGCCCAGGAGGTGCTGGCCCTGCTGGAGGAGCATGGAATCCCCGCACTGCTTCATCCCACCGTCGCCGCCATGACCCGCGCCTGCCGCGAGGCCGGCGTCCCGGGATTGCCCGAACCCATCGAATTCGATGGCCACGCGCCACCCGGTCATGCCGTCATCGCCCCACCCCACGCCATGCGCACCAAGTCGTTCAAAGGACTCAAGGAGAAACGCAGCGCCATGCTCAGCGGTTGGGCGCTCCAACCCGGCGCGAAATACCGCTACCGCGTGGATGCGATGATCCCGCTCTCCGACCATGCCGACCACCCCGGGCTGATGGAATGCATTCAGCGCGTGCGCCCGCGGCGGATTCTCACCGTGCATGGCTTCGCCCGGGAATTCGCCGCCGAACTCCGCTCCAATGGCATGGACGCCTGGTGCGCCGCCGGTGGCGATCAATTGGAGTTCCCCATTCCGCATCCGCCGCCCCGCCAGACCGCCGCACGCGGCCCAAGGCACCAACGGGTGATCTGCGCCTTCGCGGACTTCAGCGATCTCTGCCGCTTGATGACGGAAACCGGCAGCCGCGTTTCAAAAACGGGCTTTCTAACATCCTACCTCGCCGGATTGGAAAACGACGGCGACCGGCGGACCGTCATGCACTGGATCGCGGACGATTCCGCACCACCGGGCAAGGACAGGCACAAGGCGGCTCTGGACAGCGCCACCCTGCGCCACGCGCTCGTCTCGATTCCCGGCACCCGCGGCGAACGCTACCGGGAAATCCACCTTGCCTGCGGAAACCATGCCCGCAGCGCACGCCTTTTCCTCCAGGAAGTCCACCTCCAACCCGCCGCTCTCGACCTCGCGGAAGCGGCCGCTTTCATCGAAACCTTCCACCACACTGCCGGCTCGATGGAACGCATCCGGCTCTTGGCCCAGCGCCT
>JBGSUP010000218.1:0-5417 GCA_041753485.1 Akkermansiaceae bacterium | reverse complement strand
CGTTGCGCGTCAGGCTCGCGTCAGATCCAAGGCGGTGCAACCGGATGACACGGTTGCCTATTACCTGAGCAGCCGCCTGCCCGGGGCGGCTGAACCTTTCGCCCAGCTCATCCGAGGCCACTGGGGAGGCTCTGAAATCCGAAACCACTCGGTGCGCGACGCGCTGTGGGACGAAGATCAGACGCGCTCCCGCAACTGTAAGCTCAACGCCAATCTCGCCATCATGCGTGCCGCCCTGATCGCGTTGCGCTCACGACAAGCCCCGAATGTCCCGTGGCCCTGCCTTTTCGAACATTGCGCCTTGCCCTCATGCTACTCCTCATTCATTGGCTCGCTCTCGAATCTTCCGGACGCAGGCTGGAGCGGCATGAAAACCGGATTCTAACCGCCGTGACGGCAGAGGTCGAACAGCGATGCAACTCGGGGCGAAGTGGCGGAGTGAAACGGGCTGTGGCTGTGAGTTCACCTGAACCGCGGCACCTGCGCCCCAGGATTCCCGCCGTCCTGCTCCAGTTCGCCGCCGGGCCCCACCGCTTGCTTATGCAAAGCCGACAGCACTTGCGGCTTGATGCGTGAGATCCCACTACCGCTGCCGTGACCATGGATCACCTCGAGCGCCGGATAATTGTGAGGAATGTGGGGGTTCTCGTGATTCCTGTTTTTCCATTCAAGTGTGAATCGCTTCCCATCCCGCATCCTCACTCGGTGGCTGTGATCGCTGCCGCCGTCTTTGCCTGCTTTGTTTCCCTCCGGTCCGTGAACTTCTGCACGAAAACATAACACACCGGGATCAGGAACAGGCCGATGGCGGTGGAGATGCCCATGCCGTACACCACGCCGGTGCCCATGGTGCTGCGCGAGGCGGCACCGGAACCGGTGGCCAGCATCAGCGGCACACAGCCGAGGATGAATGCGAAGGAGGTCATCAGGATCGGGCGCAGGCGGAGTTTCGCGCCCTCGATGGCGGCATCGATGGTGGGCACGCCTTCGTCGCGTTTCATCTTGGCGAACTCGATGATGAGGATGGCATTTTTTGCCGCGAGGCCGATCAGCATGACGAGGCCGACCTGGGCATAGACGTTCATGTCGAAGCGGCGCAGGAGCAGGCCTACCATCGTGCCGAGGATGACGGTGGGCACGGAAAGCAGCACGGCGAAGGGCAGCGACCAGCTTTCATACTGCGCGGCAAGCAGCAGGAAGACGAAGAGCACGGCCATGCCGAAAATCACCCCGGCCTGTCCCTCGGATTTCTTTTCCTGGAGCGTAAGGCCGGACCATTCGTAGCCGGTCTCGGCAGGCATTTCCTTCATCACCTCCTCGATCGCCTTGATGGCCTGGCCCGAGCTGTAGCCGGGCGCGGTGGCACCGATGATTTCGGCGGAGTTGTAGAGATTGAAACGGGTCACCAGGTTGGGGCCGGACATCTTGGTGACGGTGACCAGCGTGCTCAGCGGAACCATGTTGCCCTCGTTGCTGCGGACGTAGAATTTCCCGATGTCGTCGGGCTTGCTGGTGAACTCGGGCTCGGCTTGCAGAAAGACTTTATAAACCTTGCCGAATTTGACGAAGTCGTTGACGTAAAGACCGCTGAGGTAGGTCTGGAGGGTGGCGAACACGCTATCCACCGGCACGTTGAGGGTGCGGGCTTTTTCGCGGTCGAGCTCCACCTTCACCTGCGGCGTGAAGGGATTGAAGGTGGTGGTCAGGCGGGCGATTTCAGGGCGCTTGGCGGCCGCGGCCTGCAATTGTTGCACATAGCCGGCGAGATCGTTGATGCTGCCGCCGGAGCGGTCCTGAAGCTGCATGGTGAAGCCGGAAACGTTGCCGTATCCCGGCAGCGGCGGCGGGCCGAAGGCGAACGCGCGGGCACCGGGGATGGCGGCGAATTTTTTCGTCCAAGCGGCGGCGATGGCCTTGGAATGGAGGTGCGGTTCGTGGCGTTCCTCCCAGGGTTTGAGGCCGACGAACATCAGCGCGGCGTTCGGAACGTTGAGCGAGTTGAGGATGTTCATGCCGGCCAGACCGACGGCGGATTGCACGCCCTCCGTTTCACCGACGATTGCTTCGATCTGCTTGAGCACCTCGTCGGTCCGCTGCAGCGAGGAACCCTCGGGCAGTTCGACCGCCACAAACAGATACCCCTTGTCCTCGTCGGGAATGAAGCCGCCGGGCACGTGCTTGCCGATGCGGTTGATGCCGACGATGACCAGCACCAGCATCACCATGGAAAGCGTCGCCTTGCGCACCAGCCCGCCGACCACCCGGCCGTAGCGCTCGATGATCCAATCGAAGGCGGCGTTGAACTTCCTGAAGAACCAGGCGATGGGACCCTTGCCAGGTGTTGGCGCGCGCAGCAGCATGGCGGAGAGCGCCGGGCTGAGGGTGAGCGCATTGATCACGGAGAACACCACCGCGATGGCAATGGTCAGCGCGAACTGGCTGTAAAGCTGGCCGGTCACGCCACCCATGAAGGCGACCGGCACGAACACCGCGCACAACACCAGACCGATGGCAACCACCGGGCCGGACACTTCCTGCATCGCCTTGCGCGTGGCGTCCTTGGGTGAAAGTCCGTGCTCGATGTGATGCTGCACCGCCTCGACGACGACGATGGCGTCATCCACCACGATGCCGATGGCCAGCACCAGACCGAACATGGTCAGCACGTTCACGCTGAAGCCCATCACCGGGAACATGATGAAAGCTCCCAACAGTGAAACCGGCACCGTAAGCATCGGAATGATGGTGGCGCGGAAACTTTGCAGGAAGATGTAAACGACGATCAGCACCAGAATCACCGCCTCGAAAAGCGTGTGCACGATGGCTTCAATCGAGGCCTTGATCGGCAGCGTCGAGTCCAGCGCGACCTCATAGATCATGTCCGCCGGAAACTTGGCCTTGGCTTTTTCCAGGATGGCCTTGACGTTTTCCGCGGTCTCGAGCGCGTTGGCTCCGGGTGCCAGATAGATCGCGAAGGCACCGGCCGGCGACTTGTTGAGGCGGGCGCGGAGATCGTAAGTCTGCGCACCAAGGCTTACGCGGGCCACATCCTTGATTTTCACCTGCGAGCCGTCGCTGTTAGAGCGGATGATGACTTCTTCAAACTCCTTGGGGTCCTTGAGCAAGCCGAGGGCACGGACGTTATACTGACCTTCCTGGCCGGGTGGCGCGGGCTCCGCACCGATCCGCCCGGCGGGCGACTGGGCGTTCTGTTCCTGCAGGGCCTTCTTGATGTCGTCGGGCGTGATGCCGAGCGAGGCGAGCTTGTCGGGCTGCAGCCACATGCGCATGGTATAGTCCTGGGCAGTGAAGTTTTTCACATCACCCACGCCCTTGACGCGTTTGATCGAGTCCACCAGGTGGAGATCGAGATAGTTGCTGAGGAAAACCGCATCGTAAGTTCCCTTCGGTGAGGCGAGACCGATGACCATCAGGATGTCCGGGCTGGAACGGTTGACCACCACTCCCTCGCGTTTCACCGCTTCCGGAAGCTGGGCCTCGGCCTGGGTCACGCGGTTCTGCGTGTTGACCTGCATGATGTCCACGTCCGTGCCGACGTCAAAATAGACGTTGAGCGTCATCTTGCCGTCGTTGGCGTTGAACGACTGCATGTAGAGCAGCTTGTCCACGCCGTTGACCTTGGTTTCGATGGGAGTGGCCACGGATTCCATGACCGCCTCGGCGGCGGCGCCGCGGTAGGTGGTGGTGGCCTGGATCATGGTGGGGCTGACATTCGGGTATTCCGAAATCGGCAGCCGGGAGAGCGAAATGGCGCCCACGATGACCGTGAGGATGGCAATGACCATCGCCACGATGGGACGGCGGATGAAGAAGTCGGCCATGGTTGTGTTATTCCTTGGCGGGTTTGTCGGCAGCGGCGGCCTTGGCGGCTGGCGCGCTGGCATTCACCTGGATGCCCTCACGCACCTTGTGGACGCCTTCGACGATGATGCGGTCACCCGCTTTCAGTCCATCGTTGATAATGATCCGGGGGCCGACCTGTTCACCGGTCAACACCGGCTGTTGGTGGACCTTGTCGCCCTCTCCGACCAGCCAGACGAAACTCTTGCCCTGCAACTCGACAATGGCGCGTTCCGGGACGGTAATGGTGTCGGGGCGCTTGCCGAGGTCCACCCGGACGCGCGCGAACATTCCGGGGCGCAGCAGTTTCTCCTTGTTGGGAAACTCGGCGCGCACCCGCAACGTGCCGGTCTTGGTGTCCACGGCGCGATCAATGAAAACGAAGCGACCCGGATCGGCATGTTCCTTGCCGTTGGGAAGGATCAAGGTGAGCGGAACTTCCTCCACCTGCTTGCCGGTGAGTTTGCTTTTCTCCCGCGCCTGGAAGTATTCGACCTCGCTCACATTGCAGTAGAACCAAATGGGATCGAGCGCGGAGATGGTGGCCATCAACGTCGGTTCACCCTTGCCGACGAGTTCGCCGATGGAGACCTGTTTGGCACCGATGAGTCCGGAAACCGGTGCCTTGATGTCGGTGTAGCCGAGGTCGAGTTGGGCGGATTCGACACGGGCTTTGGCGGAATCAATGGCCGCCTTGCCGACGTCCACCGATGCCAGCGCATTGTCGAGGTCCTGTTGGGGAACCGCGCGGTTGGCCACCAGCGGCGTCAGGCGGGCGACGTCCCGTTCATATTTGTGGAGGGCGGCCTGGGCTTCCGCGAGCATGCCGTTGGCTGCGGCGAGACGCTCGATGAAGGGTTTCTTGTCGAGTTCGAAAAGCATGTCGCCCTGGGCGACTTCAGTGCCCTCGGTGAAGAGCATCTTGTCAACAAATCCCTCGACGCGGGCGCGGACTTCGACGTTGCCGGGTGAGTCCAGTTGGCCGATCAGGGTGGTCGAGAGCGGAACGTCGGTGGTCGAAATCTCCATGACTTCGACGACCGGTGGCGGCGGCGGCACGGTCTCGGGTTTCTTGCAGGCGGCGATCGCCAAAACCACCCCCATGGTCAAAACCGCAGGGTAACAACCCTCAATCCGTCGGCTTGCGAATATCTGCTTGGACACATGTGAGGGCTATCGGATCGGGCGCTCAGGTGTCAACTAGAACCTTGGTCCTACCGCTTTCCTTTGGCTTGCAAATCCGAAGGATTGCAGCCAAACCTCTGCGCGATGCGATTCCCTGTTCTCCTACCCGGCTGCCTGTTGATCAGTTCGTGCGTTCTCGGACCGCAACCCGGACCGCCCGATGCGCAAGCGCCCGGATCGATCCGCGGTGACTCCGCACCCCACGGCACTTCCTTCGGCGACAAGGCCTGGCGGCAGGTTTTCACCGATTCCTCGCTGCGCGCGCTGATCGAACGCGCGCTGGCCAACAACCCGGATCTGGTGGCCGCCACCTACCGCATTGAACAGGCGCGCGCGCAGGCCGCTTCCGCGCGGTCCGACTGGTTTCCGCA
>JBGSUP010000217.1:0-1595 GCA_041753485.1 Akkermansiaceae bacterium | reverse complement strand
CGTTGCGCGTCAGGCTCGCGTCAGATCCAAGGCGGTGCAACCGGATGACACGGTTGCCTATTACCTGAGCAGCCGCCTGCCCGGGGCGGCTGAACCTTTCGCCCAGCTCATCCGAGGCCACTGGGGAGGCTCTGAAATCCGCAACCACTCGGTGCGCGAAGCGCTGTGGGACGAAGATCATACGCGCTCCCGCAACTGGAAGCTCAACGCCAATCTCGCCATCATGCGTGCCGCCCTGATCGCGTTGCGCTCCCGACAAGCCCCGAATGTCCCGTGGCCCTGCTTTTTCGAACATTGCGCCTTCTCTCCGACCAAGGCCGCATCCCTCATCAACGGCACTTCGTTCAAATGAACAAGCCGTGCGTTGCCTGGGGCTGGAAAAACCACGGGCGTCGGATCCCTTGTTCCGACGCCCGTGGGCCCTTCGGGGGGGCAATTGTGCTATCCCTTACGGAGAAGAGCATGCCACAAAGCGGCCGCATCACCATTACGTGATCGCGTGGGGAGCACCGAGGCCCTCTTACCTCCCGGAACCGCCGTGAGGATTGATGCGGCGGCGGATTTCCTCCAGCACCGGCAGATCGGCCGCCGCCCACGGGAGTTTCTGGAAATCCAGCGGCGCACACCAGCAAAGCCGATCGGGTTCGAGCGCCCGCAGCTCGCCGCCGGTGATGACACAACGAAACGGCAACAGCCGGATGTTGCCACGATCATAAGACCAAGACACCGGAGCAAGCGCGGCACCCACCGCCACCTCGACGCCCAACTCCTCGCGCAGTTCACGCTGCAGCGCGCGCTCCGGTGCCTCACCCGGCTCCACCTTGCCGCCGGGAAACTCCCACAACCCGCCCAGATGTTTACCCTGCGGCCGGAGGCAGGCCAGAAAGCGGCCCTCCCCATCTTCGATCACGCCGCACACCACTTCGACCATCGTTGTGCTCCTTGGGAAAACGGCATCCGGCGCTTACATCTCCAACAGCAGCCGGGCCGGATTTTCGAGACAATCCTTGATGCGGATCAGGAAGGTTACGGCATCCTTGCCATCAACGAGGCGGTGATCGTAGCTGAGGGCGAGATACATCATCGGCCGGATGACCACCTGGCCGTTGAGCGCGACCGGGCGCTGCTGGATGGTGTGCATGCCGAGGATGCCGCTCTGCGGCGGATTGAGAATCGGAGTGCTGAGCAGCGAGCCATAGGTGCCACCGTTGGAAATGCTGAAGACGCCGCCCTGGAGATCGTCGATGGTGATTTTGCCCTCCCGCGCTTTGGTGGCGTAGTCGAGAATGTCCTTCTCGATTCGGGCGAAGGATTTTGTGTCGGTATCGCGCAGCACGGGAACCACCAGTCCCTTCTCGGTGCCGATGGCGACGCCGATATCATAGAAATGGTTTTCAATGATGTCATTGCCTTCGATACGGCCGTTGATGGCGGGCACGTCCTTGAGCGCAAGGGTGACCGCTTTGACAAAGAACGACATGAAGCCGAGTTTCACGCCGTGTTTTTTCACGAACTCGTCTTGCACCGCCTTGCGCAGGTCCATTACGGCGGACATGTCCACCTCGTTGAAAGTCGTTAGAATCGCGGCGGTCTGC
>JBGSUP010000216.1:0-8298 GCA_041753485.1 Akkermansiaceae bacterium | reverse complement strand
GCGACGAGCGTCAACGCTCCCAGACCGAGGAGGGCGAGGGCGCAGTAGGCGTAAACCCGGGGGCGGAGGAAGCGGCGTTTTTTCCCGGCGAAGCCATTGAACGAATCGTAGCGGATCAGCCCTTTCGGCCGCTGGACCTTGGTCATGATGTCGTCGCAGGCGTCGATGCAGGCGGTGCAGCCGATGCATTCGAGCTGGAGCCCGTTGCGGATGTCGATGCCGGTCGGGCAGACCTGCACACAGCGCCGGCAGTCGATGCAATCGCCCTCCGCCCTGCCCTTCGCCCCGCGCGGTTCGCCGCGTTTCGCGTCATAGCCGACGTTGACCGTGTCGTCATCCGTCAACGCGCTTTGCAGACGGCCGTAGGGGCACATGATGATGCAGAATTGCTCGCGGAAATAGCCGAAGCAGAACCAGAGCACCAGTGTCAGGAAAGCGACGACTCCGAAAGCGGTGGCATGCGCAAGCGGGCCTTCATGCATGAAGCCATAGAGCCGCCGCAGCGAGACGAAGTAGGAAAGGAAAACATGGGCGATCAGTGTGGCGACGATCACGTAAAGCAGGTGCTTGAACACCCGCTTGAAGAGTTTTGCCGCGGTCCACGGCGCGGCATCGAGTGCCTTGCGGTTCGGCGCGTCGCCCTCGATCCAGCGCTCGATGCGGCGATAAACATGATCAAGAAACACGGTGTAGGGACAGGCCCAGCCGCACCAAATCCGGCCTAACAACGATGTGATGAAGAATAGCCCGAAGCCCAGCCCGCTGACCGCGAAAAACATCACCCACAGGTCCTGCGGCACCAGCGTCAGCCCGAACAGGTGGAACATCCGGTTTTCCACATCGAGAAACACCGCCGGACTGCCGTTGATCGGAATCCACGGCAGCAGGATGTAAATAGCGATGAGGATCACGCCCACCACGCGCCGGGTCACATTCCACGGCCCCTTGACGTCGGATGGATGCAGGAAATAGCGCGAACCATCGTCGTTGATGGTGGTGACGGAGACTAGGTTCGGTTGTTTGGGGCTTGCCATCGCGGTTTGGGAAAGCTCGCACCACACCGGCCATTGCGCTCCGCATCGCCTGCGCTAAACCGCGCAGGGCTTGTGGCGGGATATGCGCAGTCAGCGCTTGCCACGATTCACCTGGCACGCTTCCGCGCTGCCGCTCAGTTGACCTGGGCCTTCTCGGTGTCTCCTGCGACGGTGAACAAAACCTTTTCCGGTTCGCTCGAGCGACGCGCTTCAAGCAGGACCTGTGTCTCGTAAAGCATCAATTCCTTGCGGAATTCAGCCGGAAGATTCGGCAGATCATCCCAGCGGATTACGAGCGGATACTTTCCAGTGTCGCCGGCTTTCGGCGGGCCCGCAGCGCCCCAGGTGATCTTGCCGGGCGGAATTTCCTTCTCACCGTACCCTGCGTAATACATCGGCTCTGCCATGTAGGACGGAGGCGCGGTGAAGGCATAGTCCCCGGCTTTGCTGATCTGCAGCACGCACGACACCACCATGGCGCCTTCGGGATGGTCGATCTTGACGACATCGAGATCGAAGGCGTTGCGGTAGCGGAAAGCATTGCCGGTAAACACCGGCAGCGCCACCAGGGTGAGGATCAGAAATCCCCCGATCAGGGGAGGCAGCATGGCCTTCGCGGAACTGCCCGCGGAATCCTTGCTCATCCCGGCCCAAATGCAGCCGAACACATAAAAGACCACGGCCACCGGCAGGCTTCCGAGCAATTCCTCGCGGAAACCGGCATTTGGATAGATCAGCAGACATAGCCCGCCCAGAGCCGCAAGCAGCGCGACCGGCACGATGTATGCCACCAGCGCCCGAACCGGGGATGTCTTGCTCACCACCGCGCTTGCCAGCATGACCAGCAGGCCGAGCCCGAACGCAATCCACCAGTATTCAAGCGCCCACAGCAGAGCACTCGAGAATGTTTCCGGATTGCCCATCTTCCATGAGAGACCGAAAAGAATCGCGATTCCAACGATCCAACCGGCAACACCAGCGGCTAACAGTTTAATGGTTTTCATAACATTCGGGGGTTTATGGAGTGCGGGGGAATCCGGGTCCCGGCCTTCAGGGATGCCGATCGCCTGCGGTGACGGATTTGTGGTCTTGGTGGCAAGACGCCCTCGGGTTGAAACCCGGAGAATGGGCTTTGAGGCACGCTTGCCGTGAGTAGTTCGAATTCGGGGACAGGAGAAACCTGTGGCATGATCCGCGGGAGATTGCAAGAATTTACACCTGCATGCCATCGGTGGCTGCCGGCACCCCTCCCGGCGGGGCATCCGGGGCGACATTCAAGGACTTGGGGCGGCGGCGACCAGACTCAAGTCCCGGCGACCAGGCAGAGCGGGACTTCGTTTTCCGCAGGGTCGCGGTCCCAAGTGCGGAGGAAAGCCTCGATTTCAGCCAACAGGCACGTGCATTGCTTGTTCCACTTGGAGACGCCGCGCAGGATCAAGGCACTCTCGCGCAAACCGGTGAAATGAATCTCCTCGGCACCGGCAGCCCGCAAATCACCCAGCTCAATGCGCAGGTTTTCAAAAAACGCGAGCTCGAAACCATTGCCCGCCTCCATCGCGGCGTGCACCAGCGAGACCGTCACCGGCGGTGCCAAGGGCTTGAGTTTCTCCGCGATGCGCTCACACCCGATCTTGACGAGCATCTTGCGCATCCGGTCGTAAAGCTCGTCAAGCCGCAGCAGCTTCAGCGGGCACCTCGTCTCAAGATACTTCACGATCCCGCTGCGGATGTCATCGACGAAGGGAAAGTCCTCGTGCTCGGCGGCGCGCGCGGCGCGGCGCAGGGCGTCGTCGAGCCATGCGGTGTCGTAATCGATCACCTGATAGCGGCCGATCTGAAGGGCGGGGCGGTTGCCAATGAGCGAAATCACGAAGGGAAACTGTTGCCTGGTGGGGAAGGGGAAGACGGGCGGGGGAAACTGGCGACTGAGGGTGGAATCAATCCTTGAAGAGCCGGCGCTGGAAGGGATCCCGGGCCGCCCGGCGCGAGAGTGACTGGATCTCCCGGATGAACTCGTTGACGTCGTCGAATTGCCGGTAAACCGAAACATAGCGGACATAGGCGACGGGATCGATCTGGTGGAGCTTGTCCATCACCTTGGTGCCGATGATGTGGGACGGCACCTCGCTGAGGTGGTCCTTGTGCAATTCGGTTAGAATTTCCTCCACCGCGCGGTCCAGACGGTCTATCGGCACCGGGCGTTTTTCGCAGGCTTTCATCAGGCCGCTCATCAACTTCTCGCGGTTGAGCGACTCGCGGGTGCCGTCGCGTTTCACCACCCGCAGCTCGGTGCGCTCGATCTGCTCGTAGGTCGTGTAGCGATAACCGCATTGCAGGCACTCGCGCCGGCGACGAATCGTCGTCCCGTCCTTGGAGGACCTGGAGTCGAGGACTTTGTCTTTGAGAGAACCGCATTGGACGCAACGCATGGAGGCTGGTGGGTACCGACGGATGCGAGAGTAAGCACACGGCTGGTAGCGTCAAGGCGAAAACTACGGCATATTTAGTGGATGGGTGGATCGCAGGATACCGCCCCATTGACGAGGCACCGGTCAACATGTTTCGCTTCGCCCATGTCACACGGCGAGGTTTTCCAATGCGAGAGAGGGCGGGTTCCCGAGGGGATGGAAAAAGCCGTTCTCTATCAGAATGCGGGCGGAAGTCTGGCGGCGATCCTCGTAGGTGAGAACGATCCGCTCGTGATCATGAGCAGCATCGTCGCCGTGCTTCATCACACGATGCCGCACTATTTTTGGACCGGCTTCTATCGTGTGGCGGGCGATGAGTTGTGCGTTGGGCCCTACCAAGGCACACCTGCCTGCCTTAGGATTCCTCGTGGTCGCGGCGTCTGTGGAACCGCCTGGGCGGAAGGTCTGCCGATCGTGGCCGAGGACGTGCACGCCTTCCCCGGCCACATCGCCTGTGATGCCCGCTCCGCCAGCGAGATCGTCATTCCATGGAGGAACCATGACGGTGCCGTGGTCGCGGTGCTCGATGTGGACTCGTCACTGCCCGCTGCCTTCGACGCCTGCGATCGGGAAAACCTGATGAAGCTCGCGGCACGTCACCGGCTTGGCTGAGACCGGTGGGTTCAATCCGGTTTCTTCGCGGCCTCCTCGCGCAGGCCGCCGATGAAGAGCAATCCTGCGGCGATGCAGATGCAGGAGTCCGCCACGTTGAAGGCTGGCCACCAACCGCCACTGGATGGGACGATCTTGTCGTAAAGCGGGAGTTTCACCGCAATGAAATCGACCACATAGCCCTCGGACAGCCGACCCCAGAACGAGGCGTCCTTGAAGTCCTCCAGCAGGAAGCCCTGGATCAGCCGGTCGGTGAGATTGCCGAAGATGCCGCATAACAACAACGCCACGGCGATCATCGAAAGCGGGTGATTGAAGACGCCCTTCTTCCAGAAAACCTGAATCAGGGTGAGCGCGATGACCGGCACGAAGAGAAACACCACCGGTGCCCAGGCCGTGCCGTTGCCGAAACCGAAGGCCACACCCTGGTTGTGCACCCGCACCAGGTGGAACCAGCCATCGATCACCGCGATGTTCGCGCCCGGCGCGTGCCATGGCGGCGGAAACGTCGCGATCGTCCAGAACTTCGTGATCTGATCGAGCACGTAGAGCGGCAGGGTGAGGAAGAGCAGGAGTTTGGGGAGGGTCATGGGGAAAAGTTTCAAGTTTTCAGTTTGTAGTGTTCAGCAAGAAAAAACTCCGGAGCTGGCTCTTTCTGTAAACTGAACACTGAAAACTAGCAAACTTCGTCGCAGCGTCCGCACAGCCCGCTTTCCACCACCGGCTCATGCCGCCGGCAGCGCGGGCAGAGCAGGTGACCGGTTTTTTTCGCAGTGGCGTGAAGCACCGCTCCCGCCTCAGCCGTGAGTCCGGCGATGATGAAGAACTCGGTGGAGAAGTCGTGGTCGTTGAGCAAAGGCAACAGCGCGGCGTCGGATTCCGGGATGGTCAGGCAAACATCCGCCTCGTTGTTGCGGGTGAAGTCCTTGGCCTGGATGCAGCCCTCGATGGCGGTCTGGATGGCGTATTTGATTTCGAACAGGCGATCGGCCGTCTTCGTCGCCTCGCCGGGGGCGAAGGCGGGATCGGGTTCCGGGAAGTCCTGTTCGTGCACGCTGCCGCTGGTGAAGGGCGCGTGTTCCCATGCCTCGTCGGCGGTGAAGACGAGGATCGGGGCCAGCAGTTTGGAAATAGCTTGGAAGATCTCAAACATCGTGCACTGCGAGGCCACGCGGCGTGGCGAGTCCGCGGCATCGCAATACATGCGGTCCTTGGTCGCGTCGATATAGGTCGCGGAGAGGTCGTGCGTGCAGAAGTTGTTGAGCGCGTTGAAGACCTTGCGAAACTCGTAGGCCTCGTAGGCCGCGCGGCACTCGGCGACGACGGAGTGGAGGCGTTCGAGGATCCAGCGGTCGAGAAGTGGGATTTGAAATTTGAAATTTGAAATTTGAAATTGCGAAGCATCGAACCCGTCGAGATTTCCTAACAGGACGCGCAGGGTATTGCGCAGGCGGCGGTAGGGTTCGGCGACTTGTTTGAAGAGGTCTTCGCCGAAGGGGACTTCGTTCTGCCAATCGACGGATGAAACCCACAAGCGGACGATGTCCGCGCCGTATTTGTTGTAGAAGTGCGCCGCGTCGATGGGCTTGCCGGCTTTCTCGGCTTCGGACTTGGAGAGCTTCTTTTTGTCCTTATCGACCACGAAACCGTGGGTCATCACGGTCTTGTAGGGCGCGGTGCCGCGGTAGCCGACGCTGAGCATGAGCGAACTTTGGAACCAGCCGCGGTGTTGGTCGGTGGCTTCCAGATAGAGATCGGCGGGCGAATGGAGTTCGGGATGACGGTCCAGCACGGCAACGTGCGAGCAGCCGGAGTCGATCCAGACGTCGAGTGTGTCGCGGCATTTCTTCACACCGGCGGGAAGACCCAGCCTGGCGGCGATTTCCGCGTCGCTGTGCTCGAACCAGAAATTGGTGCCATCGGTTTCCACCAACTCCGCGACTTTCAAAGCAAGCTCCGGCGAGAGGATGGCCTGGTTGTTTTCATCGAAGAAAACCGGCAGCGGCACGCCCCAGGTGCGTTGGCGCGAGATGCACCAGTCGGGCCGCGCCTCGACGGTACCGTAAATCCGGTTGCGGCCCCATGCGGGCAGCCACTCGACCTTGTCGATCTGCTCCAGCGCCTGGCCGCGCAGGCTTTCAAGCGAGATGAAGAACTGCTCGACGGCGCGGAAGATGATCGGTGTCTTCGAACGCCAACAGTGCGGGTAGGAATGCTTGTAAACCTCGCGGCCTAACAGATGGCCGCTTCCCGCGAGGATCTCGATGATGCGGTCGTTCGATTTGAAAACGTGGACGCCGACGAGTTCGTCCAGGCCGACTTCGGCGGTGAACTTGCCCTCATCATCCACCGGAGAAAGCACGGCGAGGCCGTTCTGCTGGCCGGCCACGTAGTCGTCCGCGCCGTGGCCGGGCGCGATGTGGACCACGCCGGTGCCGGTCTCGGTGGTGACGAAGTTGGCGAGAATGACTTTGGACGTGCGCGGCAGGAAGGGATGTTGCGCTTCGAGTCCTTCGAGGTCGCGCCCCCTGATTTCGGTTAGGGTTTCCGCGAGGGCGAAGCCGGTCTTGGTATGAAAGTCGGCGATGAGTTCGCGGACGATGACGAGCGTTTCCTCGCGGCCGGCGATTTCGTTGGTGAAACGGCCGACGACATAGGTGAACTCCGGATGCACGGCGAGTCCGAGGTTCGCGGGAAGCGTCCAGGGAGTGGTGGTCCAGATGGGAATGGAGGCGTTTTGAAGAGCGGGAGGGACGCCCACGCTCCTTGAGACAGGGAACTTCACGAAGATCGCCGGGCTTTCCTTGTCCTTGTATTCCACTTCGGCTTCGGCGAGGGCGGTTTGCGCGCCGTAGGACCATTGCACGGGTTTCTTCGCCTGATAGATGTAGCCGTTTTCCACGAGCTTGGCGAAGACGCGCAGGATGTCCGCCTCATAGCCGGGATTCATCGTGAGATACGGGTTCATCCAATCGCCGAACACGCCGAGGCGGCGGAACGAGCCGCGCTGGATGTCGATGAACTTATTCGCGAACTCCTCGCAACGTCGGCGGATCTCGGCGGGTTCGAGTCCGGCGGTTTCCTTCACCACCTTGAATTCGATCGGCAGTCCATGGCAGTCCCAACCGGGGATGAAGGGCACGGAAAAACCGGCCATCGTTTTGGATTTCACCACCAGGTCCTTGAGCAGTTTGTTGAGCGCCGTGCCCATGTGGACGTCGCCATTGGCGAAGGGCGGACCGTCGTGCAGGATGAACTCCGGAGCGTTCTCCGCGCGGCGGCGGGCGATTATTTTCTGATAGAGTCCCTCGTTTTCCCAACGCTCAAGGCGCTTCGGTTCGTTCTCCACGAGATCCCCGCGCATCGGGAAGGTCGTTTGCGGCAGGGTCAGCGTGTCTTTGTAATTCGGGGCGGCGGCGCTCATGACGGGGCGCGGACGCTAGCAACCGCCCCCGGTGGGGTCAACCACGGGAACGGAGGCTGGAATCCAACGGGTTCCCGTGATGACCCGGACAAGGAAAGCCGGTCACAAGTATAAATTTTGAATTCCAATTCGGCGGGATGCGTTTAGACATTCAACTGGCTACAAGCCATACCCCCATGAAACCGATCACTCTCGCCATCACGGCGTCCCTGGCCATCGTCATGGCCTCCTCCGCAGCTCCAAGGCTCATCGTTTCCACCCCGTCGCTCGCGCCGGAATCCAAGATCGATCTCGTACTGGATTTTCCGGTGATCGAGGTTTCTGAGATCGGTAAAACCGTCCCCAACACTTGGCTCGAAATTCAGCCTGCCTTGCCAGGAAAACTGCGCTGGAAGGCCCAAAACATCGCCGCATTTCTCCCGGAGCAGCCACCGGCCATCGGCGTGACTTACGCCTTCTCGATTTCCAAAGGCCGCATGCACCTCGACGAGACGCCTGTGACCGCCGGAAAATTCGCCACCCTTTCCTGCGAGGAATTCCGCATCGTTTCCAGCCATTCGCCCAACCGCTGGTCCTCCGATTACACGCCCTCGCTCTCCTCATGGCTGCTTGCCTTCAACGATGATGTGGATCCGGCCGCAGCCGCCGCCTTCATTGCATACGGCTCCAAGTCCGGCCAGCGCGTCGCCGCCCGCCTCGAACGCGTCTCCGCCGCCAGTGCGGGATACCTGGGCCGCCAAGACCCAACCTGGGCCGCACG
>JBGSUP010000215.1:0-10036 GCA_041753485.1 Akkermansiaceae bacterium | reverse complement strand
ACTCTCACCACCGGCGTCGTCTTGATCGGGGATGCGGTGGACGGGGTCCCCAATCCCATCGATCAATCGAAAGTCACCATCAACTACGGTGGTTCCAAGAATCTTTCCATCAAGGTGCACGCCATCGCGTTCAACCCGAGGGGCGGACTGCATTTCCCCGCCGGGTCCACCCAGATTGTGTTCAGGATTGCGGAAGGCGGGTATCGCGGTGGCAAGCCCACTCCTAACAAAATTGGCGATTCGAAGGCCATCCCGGAGACGAAGCTCAGGGTGGGTCGAGTCACCGCGCGTCCCTACCAGATCGACGGATGAAATCAGCAAATTCCAGAACCGGGGCGAATGGCTCAAGCCTGATTGAAACCGTCATCGCGATGGGGGTTCTCGCTGTGGCGGTCCCGCTGGTCTTTGGCGCGATCGCCGAGTCGGGTCGAAGCGGCATGTCCTCCGAGGCGGAAACCCGCAGTTCGTGGATGGTTCCGGCGTGCGTGGAGGAAATCCAGGCCTCGCGCGACGGGCGGCCGCAGTATTTCACCGCCACCAGCGCCGGCCAGACCTTCCCGCCGGCAGGCAATGTCTGGGCACTCGCGTTTTCTCCTGAAGGCAGGCCGCTTGGCAAGCTCTCCAAGGCGGTTTACGACAAGGGTGCCAAGGAGTTGAACGGCAAACCCATCAGCTACATCGCGCTGCTGAGCGCTTCCACCCAAACCGTGACTGCCGGGACCACCCCGATGTTGAAAACCCGCATCTCCATTGAGTATCCCGCGGCGGCTCCAGCCGTGAAACGCGGCAAACTCGATTTCCACACCCGCATTCCATGACGTGCACCCAGGGAAAAATCCGCGGCTTCTCGCTCATCGAGTTGATGACGGCGATGGTGATCGGCTCGATCATCCTGCTGGCCGCCGCATCGCTGTTAGGAAGTTCCGGCGAGGGCTACGAACGCGTCGGCGGTGGCGTGGCCAGTGAGCGCGAGGCGCGCGCGCTCATCACCCAGCTCACCGCCGATCTTGCCACCGCCCGTTTCGACAAGGATGGAGTCATCGAATACTCCGCCAAATCATGGCCGGACGACCGCCTCGGATTCCTCAGCCTGCAGCCGGCCCAGGCCCAGTCGGATGCCGGCCGCATCGGCGATCTTTGTGCGGTGAACTATTACCTCAAGGACCTCACCATTGGCGGCAAGACCGTGCGCTGCTTGATGCGCGGCTTCCGCGAAAGCGCGGACACCTTCGCGGCGCTGGGAAATGGCGCGGTTTCCTCGCTTTTCGCGCCACAGGACGGCATCGATGAACCCGTCGCCTTCGGGGTTGTTTCCTTCCAAGCCCGTCCCAAATCCCTCAGCCCGGCCGGTGCCTGGGTGGACTGGGTCGAGAACGACACCACCGGCCCCGAAGCCATCGACGTCCGCTTGGTCATCGCCCGCCGCGACCTGGCCGGACGTCTCAAGACCCCGGCCGATTGGAACGGTGGCGGCGGCGCGGGCAAACAGCTCGGACCGCCGGCAGAGGCGGATCGCAACCGGGACCTTGAAGTTTACGAAACCCTGATTCGATTCGGACACCATGACAACCGCTAAGCATCCGCTCCATCAGCGCATGGCGGCGGGATTCACCCTGCCTGCCGTGCTTGTCGTCGTCGGGGCCCTGCTCGTTCTTGCTGTCGGCATTCTGTTAGTCGTCGGCATCGAGCGCGATACCGCCCGCTCCTTTGTGGATCGCCAGCGGGCCGAACTCGCCGCCCGCGCCGGTCTTGAGGATATCCGCGGCATCCTCAACACCGAGGCCGCCAACGATGATTTCATTGTCCTGCAATCCACCCTTAAGACCCCGATCACCAGCGGCCGCGAGCCCGCTCCCCATCTTTTCATCGGCCGGGGACTGGTTGAAGCCGGGAAGTTCAAGCACCGCTACATCCCACTTTTCAGCACTATCAGCCGGCCTGCCAACGCAGCACTGGCGGCTCCGGAGGTCGAACCGCTCACCGGCAGTGCCAACCAGCACATCGATTTTCCAACCCTGCCCCATCTGGATAAGGTCCGCGCTACATGGCTGCCGGTGCAGGATGAAAATGGCCGTACCGTCGCGCGTTATGCCTACTGGGTGGAAGACCTGCAGTCGCGCGTGGATCCCACCATCGCCGGCAATGACAAGGGCCCCGGCGGAACCCACGCCCGGGTGGCCTGGCCATTTCCCGCAGCAGGCCTGAATGACCAGGCAGAGGCCGCTGGCGAGCCGGCACTCGACCAGATCGCGCTCTTCGCCGTGGATCCCGCCGCCACCGAGGCCAGTCAGGGAACCCTCGGCAAAACCCTGCTTGGAAACCGCAAACTGCTCGTCTCCCCGGAGTCCCAACTCGCCGCTGCGGGTGTTCAGTTGCCGCTCGAACGCCTCAAATCCGAGGATCCTGCGACCCGGGGGAAAATTGGCGAGCTCACGGACATCAAGGCCCGTGCGGTCGAGAAAAGCCTCTCACCCGGCGTCCTTGCCTATCAGGAACAGCCGCTCGTGCCCTTCGCCGATGGCATCGATCCGGCCGTCGCCGGAAAACCGAAACTCAACCTCAACAAACTGCTTGCCGGCAACCGTGCCGCCGCCGTGGACGACATGGCGGCTTTCATTAAGCAAGGACTCAACACCGGGACGTCGGCCAAATTTGAAGACCGCAAGGGCGGTTTTCCCGAAGACTATCTGAAAACCCTCGCCGCCAATGCGCTGGATTACGCGGATGAGGATTCGGAGTCCACCCTCAGCGAGGGCTCCTATCGCGGGCTTGATTCCTTCCCCCTCGTCAGCGAGATCGTCCTGCAGGTCGAATACAAGGGGAAGACGACCCGCAACAACCGGCACATCCTGAACTTCCGCCTCCGTCTCTACGCGGAGTTGTGGAACATGGGCAACCAGCCGGTCTCCGGCACGGCCAAATGCAGCTATGAGGTCGGGATTCCGGTCGGAGGAATCAGCGCGATGGGAACCGGCATGGATTTCGACAGTCCGGAGCTGCTGGACAGTCCGGACAAGGCCACTCACAATCTGTCAAAGACCGGTGGCAGGTATTTCGGCCCCTCCTTCAGCGTCAACGGTCTGCTGCCGGATCAGTATCGTTTTTTCCAAGTGGCGGAGGCCAACTACACCCTCGACGCCGGTCCCACCAGCATCCCCCTGACCAACAGCACCGAGTTCACGCTCACCGAGCTGGAGGGTGCCGCGCGCGGCCTCACGCTGGAATGGAACGGCCAGGCGGTGGATCGCGTTCCCCGCATCGTGCGTGATCCCTTCGGGCTGACCTACAAGGTGGGAACCCCGCGCACTCTCGGCAAGGCCACCATTCCGGGGCACAGCTACGGGCCGTTCGGCAATGAAATCAACAACATGGGGGATCCCCGCATTTCACGCTACATTCTAACTAATCGCACGGCTGAAAACGAGTATCCGGGCAATGCCAGTCCCTTTCGCCGCACCGTGCGCAGAAGTTCGATCTATAACAATGACGCTTCGTCACGGAAAACCCTGCACTACGGCCGGGTTTTGCCATCCGAGTGGCCGGATGGCGGCCACGATTCGCCCATCGCTCCCGCCGGCCCGATCACGACCACATTCCCGCTCTTGACGGATGACACCGTGGCGCCGACCTCCACGCAATACAGCAAGTATGTTCCCGATCCCAAGCCCGAGAACGCGCCGCAGCGGATCTCGAACCGCGGCCGCTTTTTGAGTGCCACCGAACTCGGGCGAACCTATGATCCGGTCATGTGGCTTCCCACCTATTCCGACCTTCCCAACGAGTTCGGGAGCGGCGCGCGCGACACGGCCGTGCTGCGGGGCGACCGGGCCGGCGGAGTCAAGGCACGCATGCCGGAATCAAGAAACCAATGGCCAACAGTGGCGGTGGGGAACGCGGTGGCGACCCAGCACGGCGGGGGCAACACCTTGCGCATCGGCAGGCCGGAACATCCGAAGTTCGATTTCCCGGGTCTGCGCGCCGCGCATCTTCTCGACCTCTTCCATGTCGGGGAATCCACGTCCGAGGATGCCGCAAAGCGCCAGGGAAACCTCATCAACAGCGATGGCCGGGTGAACCTCAACACCGCCAGCGAGGACGCCATCCGCACCCTCGCGGCGGGTCTGCTCCAGCAGGACCCCGAACTCCGCCGGGTGACCAATTGGTCGCATCAGGTATCCAACTCCAATCCGGCCTTCGCGCCAGCCACCAGCAAGATCGATCTTGGCACGCCCACCCGCGTCAAGGCGGCGGATCGCATCGCGGAGGCCATCATTCGCTCGCGCCCATTTGCCAGCGCGGCGGAACTTTCCGCACTGAAGGACCAGGACGGAACCGCCGTCTTCGGCAATCCCGAACTGTATCGGAACAACCCCGGCATTGCCTACGATGTGAAGAACATCCAATGGTCGGATGCGGCTGCCGAGGAGGTTTTCGCGCGGGTTTACGATGCCTCCACGCTGCGCTCGCGGAACTTCCGCGTCTGGGTGGTGGGGCAGGCCCTTGCTCCAGCGGCATCTACCACCACCGCCGCTCCGGAAATCCTCGCCGAGGTGCGCAAGGTCTTTTCGGTTTTCTCGGACCCGGGTGAACGCAACCCGGACGGCACCATCAACCCTGCGAATTCCAAAATCCGAATCATCGATGAAAACGATTTCTAAAGCTCTGAGTGTTGTTTGCCTCCTGCTGGTCGCGCCTGGCTCCAACGCGCAGGAGGAACCTTCCAAATTCGGCTTCATCCGCCTCGCCAATGCCGTGGCCCCCGGAGTGGGCAATCTGCGATGGAAAATCAATGGCGAGTCGATGAGTGAAAAGGGCTACAAGCTCGGCGAGGTGACCGGCGGGGTGGCGCTGAAACCCGGCTCGCATAGCGTCACTTTCTCGCGCGAGGGCACGGAGGAAGGCACCACCAAGGTGAGCGTGCAACTCGACGACACCACCATCCTCATTCCTTTCGCCGAACGGGTTCCGGCCACCGATTCGAAACCGGCATACTGGGCGATCCGGGTGCTTAGGCTCAAGCAGCGCGAGCCCGACAGCGGCCAGCATGCCACTTTTGTTTCGGTATCCCAAAATCCGGAGGTCCGTGTGGAAGTGAGCGATACCCGCGGCCGCTGGACGCCGGTATCCGTCAAGCGCCTCGCGGTGGCAAGCACCCCGCTTGATTACGAGCGTGGCTATGTGCCGATCCGCACCAAGACAGGCGACCTCGAGTCCATCCCCATCGGCGGGCCGGGCAATTACGTGGTCCTGCTGTATGACGATCCCGAGGGGGGGCTGAAATCCCTGACATTCCGCGATTTCAAATACCTGAGCGCGGATTGACCGCTTGCCCGGGGGCCGCCCCGTGCCGACAGCGCGCCGCAACCAGTTTAGCCCAGCACGTCATCCATCGCATCGATGAGTTCCTGCATGGTGGCGGCGGTTTCGTTGCCCATGTTGGAGATGCGGAAGGTGAGGCCCTTGATTTTGCCGTAGCCGCCGTTGATCACGAAGCCGTGTTTCGACTTGAGAGTCTTGATGAAACCGGCCTGGTCGAAGCCGGCGGGAGTGTGGAAGCAGGTGAGGGAGACCGATTGATTGCCCTCCGGCGCGAAGTTCATGAAGCCGTGGCGCGCGCCCCACTCATGGATCACCGCGTTGTTCGCCTGGTGGCGGGCGAAGCGCTTTTGGGAGCCTTCCGCGGTGATCACGCCCATGATGTGTTGGAGCCCGAAGATCAGCGAGATCGCCGGAGTGGACGGTGTGTTGTTTTTCTCCGCATTCCTGGCGAACTCGATGAAATCAAAATAATATCCGCGGTTCGGCATGCCCTCGGCGCGTTCCAGCGCGGCTTGCGAGCAGGCGAAAACCGTCAGCCCGGGCGGCAGCGCCAGCGCTTTCTGCACGCCGGCTAACAGAACGTCGATGCCCAGCGCGTCCATCTGGATCGGCACGGAGGAGAACGAGGAGACGGAATCGACCACCAGCAGCACGCCGGGGAACGATTTCACCACCTTGGCAATGCCCGCGAGGTCGTTCATCACGCCGGTGGAGGTTTCATTGTGGATCAGGGTGACGAGGTCGAAGCCGCCTTCTTCGAGTTTCGCGCGCACGGCATCTGGGCGGATCGCCTCGCCCCACTCGACCTGCACCTTGTCGGCCTGAAGGCCCATGCTTTTGGCGACGCTGAACCACTTGTCGGAAAACGCACCGCAGCAGAGCGTGAGGACTTTTTTCGCGCAAAGGTTTTTCAGCGCAGCCTCCATCACGCCCCAGGCGGACGAGGTGGAGAGGAAGAACGGGCGGGTGGTGCCGCCGAGTTCCCGAAGCATTGGCTGGGTGGAGGCATAGAGCGCCTCGAACTCGGCGCCCCGGTGGCCGATCATCGGCTGGCTCATCGCGCAATAGGTCTCCTTTGAAACGTCGATCGGTCCGGGAATGAAAAGTTTGGCCATGTGGATGGAGGATTGTGGATTGCAGATGGTTGTTAGAGCAGATTGTAGGATTCGAGCAGGGCGGTGAGCTTGGCGGTATGGTCCACGCTGAGTGGCGCGAGCGGCAGGCGGAGTTCCGGCGTGCAATGGCCCTGCAGCGAGACTGCGGTCTTGATCGGCACCGGATTGACATCCAGCGACATTAACCCGCGCATCAGCGGGTAGTATTGCTTTTGAAGGATCAGGGCTTCGTCGAACGAGCCGTTGAGGCAGGCGCGGACGAGGCGGGCCATGATGTCCGGGATCAGGTTGGACGCCACGGAAACGAGGCCGCAGGCACCGGCGGCGATGAACGGCAGGGTCAGCGGATCGTCGCCACAGAGGATGCCGAAATCGTCGGGCACCGCCTGCACCAGTTGGTTCACGCGGTCCACCGAGCCACCAGCTTCCTTGATCGCCACGATGTTCGGGAAATCCGCCGCGAGCCGGGCGGTGGTTTCCGGGGAAATCTCGATCACCGAGCGGCCGGGCACGCTGTAGAGCATGATCGGCAGGTTGGTGGATTCAGCGATGGCTTTGAAATGGAGATAGAGGCCTTCCGGGGAGGGCTTGTTGTAGTAAGGGCACACTTGGAGCGAGCCGTTGGCCCCGAGTTTTTCAGCGGCCTCGGTGAGTTCGATGGCCTCGGCGGTGGCATTCGCGCCGGTGCCGGCCAAGACCTCGCAGCGGCCGGCCGCGAATTCGATCGCGAGGCGGATCACCTCGATGTGTTCTTCGGTGTCGAGGGTGGGCGACTCGCCGGTGGTGCCTACCGGAACGATTCCATCCACCCCGCCGGCGATTTGTCTCTCAATCAGGGATTGAAAGGCGGGGGCATCGACGGCCCCGTCGCGAAACGGCGTGATGAGAGCGGTGTAAGTGCCGGAAAAGCGCATGGCACCGGGAGGATGCCCCATCCGCACCGCAGGTCAAAGCCGGATGCGGAATGGGGCGTGATTTTTCATTCCCTCACCCGCATCCGGATGAAGCGCGTGCCATGGCTGCCCACCGGGTCGGGATCCACGATGCGGACGCGCTCGCTGGTGGCATCGACGGAGTGGAGGATCTGCACCGCGCCGCGGTCATCGGTCTGCCAGTAGGTCAGGTTGCCCGAAACCTCGAGCAGGAAACCCAGTTCACTGATCTTGCGGCGGGTCCATTCGAAGCCCTGGTGGCGTTCTCCTTCGATGGTCACTTCGATCGGACGCGGCAGGCGGTCGCCGGGTGCCGCACCGGGAGCGATGCCGCAGGCGAACTCCATCAGCACGCCCACCCCGTTGCCATCGGGATCGGCACCAGGGTTGTTCACGTTGTAGAGGAACCAGTCCGGATCCGGATAGAGCGAACGCAAATAGCGCTGGTAGAGCGTGGGCAGGCGGAAGTAGGCATAGCCGCTTGACCACGCGCCGCTGGCAAATCGGGTGTCGCGGGCGCGGATGCGCCAGAACCAGCGGCCGGACGGCAGCAAGGCGGTGCCCGGCAGATCCGCCAGTGCCACTGAAGCGAGGAAACCCGGGCCATAGGTGGCGGAATCCACCGTGATGCCGCTGGAATCAACTTCCGGCGAATCAAACTGATAGTCGTTGTCGATCTGGATCTGATAGTCGCGCACCTGGTCGCCGAGGTCGGGATCGGAGCTTTGGAACCAGACCAGCAGGCCGTTGCCGTCGATGAGCAGCGAGTCATTGGCCGGACCGGCGACGATCACGGCCAGCGGCGGCTTGTTGGACTCGTTGATGTTGAAAACAACGGCGTTGCTCCATTGGCCGGTGTTGCTTCCATCCGAGGCGCGGGCGCGCCACCAATACGGCGCGTGGTCGGGCAAATCGCGGTCCACCTGCCACGAGGTGGTGGTGACGCCCGAGGCCACCGACGGGATGTGGGCGACGCGTTGGGTGATTCCGGCATCCGCATAGACTTCGAATTCGTGGGTGAGCGCGTCGCTCTGGTAATCGATCGCATTGCTCACCGTGAGCGTGGGCCGGATGATCTCGACGGTTTGTCCTTCAAACGGGCTGACCAATGCGGGCGCGCCCGGAGCGGCCTCGCCGATGCCGATGTTGTCGAGGAAGATATCGCAGGCCGGTTGATAGCCGTTGCCGCCGGAATTGAAACGGATGCGGATCTTTGAACCCTTCCAGGCGGCGAGCGAGGCCTGCTGTTTCAGCCAGACGGCCGAGTTGAATCCGGTGTCGCGGTTGAGCGCTGAGATATCCGGCCATGTCAGTCCGCCATCGGTGGAAACCTGGACGCGGAACCATGAATAGGCACCAAGCGTGCCGCGGATGAAGAATGTGAGCGTCGGATCCGCGGCGTTTGTTAGATCGAGTTCGCGGGCCAAGGTCAGATAGTTCGGCACATCGGGCGGGTTGCGGCGGTTGACGGTATCCTGTACGCTGGCGCTGCCTGTATGGGGGGTGTCGCCAACGCTGGTCCACGATCCGGCAAGCCACTGGCCGGTGCCGGATTCGAAACCGTCGAAGAACGGATAGACTGATTCGACCGCGCGGTCGGAAACGCCGAGATCGTCAATCGTCCAGCCGTCGGCGAGGCTGCCATCGGTGCCGCAGCGGAAGCGGATGAAGACGCGCACCTGGTTTTTCCATGGCGAGAGGTCGATCTCCTGCATCTGCCAGGTTTCACGGATTTCGCTCACGCCGTAAACGATCCACGACCAGTTCACGCCATCGGTGGAAATTTCGATGCGGCCCCATGAGGTGCCGGCAAGATTGTGGCGGTCCCAGAAGCGGAGCACCGGCCACTGGGTGCCGTTCAGATTGACGGCGAGGCGGGCGTGCGTATCGGAACTGGCGAGATAGTCGCCGGAAGAGTCAACAAGCGCCGCGCCGCCATTGCGGCCGACGCCGTTTTGCAATTGCCACTGACCGGTGAAGGTCCAGCCGGGCCGGGCGCTCTCGAAGTCGTCGGCGAGTGGCAGCGGCATGCCCAGGGTGATGGCAGAGACGACTTCCGACGGACTGTAGGTGTCCCGGTCATCGACCAAGTAAACGCGGTAGAAATATTGGATGCGCGAATCCAGGCCGGTGTCGGTGAAGGAGGCTGTTTCTCGCTCGTGGATCGTGCCGACCAGCGTGGCGGTGTTGCTGACACTGGCGGCAGTGGAGCGATAGATTTCATAGCGCCGGAAGGTGGCAAGCGGGCTCGAAGTCCAGTTGACCCGCATGGAAGTGATGCCCACCCCGTCGATCGGTTGCATGGTCACGGCGGCGGGCATTTCGGTGAGGGTAAACTTGTCGAGGGAGAGATCGACGACGGGCGCATAGGGGTTGCAACTGGCGGCGAAGCGCAGGCGTGCGGTCTGTGGCGCACCCGCGCTGAGCGGTTGGAGGCTGGCCTGGCCACGGTTCCAGACGCCGTTGGAGTTGTAGCCGGTGTCGCGGTTGACTTCGGCGAACTCGCCCCAATTGATGCCGCCATTGGTGGAGTAATGCAGGCGGAATCCAGAATAGCCATCCAGCCGTCCGCGCAGCCAGAAGGTGGCTTGCACGTTGGATGCGGCGGGCAGGACGACCGGGCGGTCGAGCACCGCCCATTGCTCGGTTTGGGGCGACATCCGCCGCTCG